>NZ_JBFSSD010000020.1:0-77818 GCF_041466145.1 Vibrio sp. 10N.239.312.D08
CTTCTTTGAGCACATTGAGCGGCGTTTCATCCGCCTGAACCACCACTTGTTGAAGTAGGTTCTCCTTCAAGGCCACATACAGCGGGGCGAACTTCTCACTGACTTGGATAACCCACCTTGCCATGGTGGCGCGTGATAGCTCGATACCCGACTGGGTAAACAGCGATCATCAATCAATGCATTGGGTGCTAACTCTTGTCCTCCACCCGCTAAGCGACCATTACAAAAAGCACCAACAAGGATCTCGCCGGTAAAGCTGCCTTTGTCTATGGGCAACGTGCCACTGTAGGGCTTAAAGCCAAGTGCTTTCACCACACCTGTTAGTGTATACGCACCGCCACCGAGAAAATCTTTAAGCTCGACTGGCGTTTCAGCTGTGACTTCAGCACCAAAACCCGCCGCAGCGACATTCATAAAATAGCGGTCATTCGCACGCGCGCTATCCACCGCAAACGCCTTGCCTTCCAGCGCTAGTTCAAAAGCACCCGAAATATCGTTAGGTATTCCCGTTGCGGTAGCAAAATCATTCGCAGTGCCCATTGGGATAAGCGCCAGTTGTGGTCTTTCACTGGCACGGAACTGGTTGAGCGCGTTAACGGCTTCATTCACCGTTCCATCGCCACCGACAACAATCAGACGCTTAACACCATCGCATATTGCCTCGCTTACCAAACGAAACATGTCCGACGATTCCCAAGTCACTCTAACTTGCAGGTCAATATCATTGTCCCTCGCCGCAAAGATGGCTTGCCTTAATTCCGGGATATTGGCTTTCTTTCCGTTTAAAATCACGAGAATGCTGTCCATGGCTATGTCCTTGTATAGGCTAACTTGATAACTCTTTTGCTGCCGCTTTGATCTTAGCTCGTAACCACTTATGGCTTGGTTCATTAGTACGGCTTGGATGCCAAATCATACACATATCGAGGTCTTCCAACTCGAAGGGTAATGGTAGTGTTTTTACCGCGTACTTTTCAGCAAAACAACGCACTGATGAAATAGGCATTACTCCGATGTACTCAGAGCCTTCGATAACAGGAAGCATCTCTACAACGCCCGCTGCGCGATACACGATTCTACGTTTCTCAAGGTCACTATAGTGCTCAGAGCTTAATAAGCTTTTGCGCGCATGCCACCTAGAGACCACCACATGCTCGAGTGCTAAGAACTGTTCCATATCGATGGTATCGCCAACCGTAGGATGATCACTACTACACACCACCACCAGCTCTTCTGTAGAAATCACCTCGTGCTTAAGCATGGTTCTTCCTTTAGGCGTCATATCAACAATCACGTCGTGTCTTTGCAGCCTTAAATCAGACTCATAGTCTTCGGTAAACAGAGGATGAACCTCTAACGCGATACCTGGTGCGACTTGGCTGATTAACCGCATGACTTTTGGCATCATTTCGTAGCTCGCCGCCGAGACGCAGGCAATGGAAAACACGCGGCCTGAGGTTTTAGGATCGAAGTCTCTTGATGCGGATAAGGTAGAAGTAAAGTTTTTAAGTGCAGCGGCCATTGCAGGATAGATATCAATAGCGAATGTGGTTGGCTCTACGCCTGATGTGGTGCGATGAAACAGTGGCTCATCATAGATATCTCTCAACCTTGCAAGTGCTTTACTCACTGCTGGTTGGCTTATATCCATGCGATTAGCAGCTCTAGATAAGTTCTGCTCTTCATAGATAGCAACAAATATAGGAATTAGATTTAGTTCGGTACTTTTCATACAGTTCCATATTAAAGAAGCAGGTTCCCCATAGTAGAGAACCTGCCGATTATGTTCGATGCGAATAACTAAAGTTTGCTACTTAGTTCTATCTTTTAAGTTTGGCAAGGCTTTAGGGATTTTCAAGCGAGCAGCAATTGAACGAGAATTGCTTGAGTTTGATGTGTCACTGGGCAAGTTACGTAACCCTTTCCATAAACGAGTGAATACGTTTTTATCTTCACATCCTTGTTGAAAGGCTTCGCTATCTTCTAGCCAACGCTTTTGTCCATTTGATTTACCATGTTGCGCTTTATCCAGTTGCACTTTATTCAGTTCTAACTGAGAGGTTTGGTTTCGCAATTGACGGTAGATAAAGGTTCTTAATGCAGCCCAATTACCTTGCTTAACTAAACGACGTAGTACCAGCCAACTCGGTGTTGGGCGGTTTGCGTAGTAACGCTTAACCGAAACAATCAACGCAATGCAGACTAACAACACCAAACCAACACTAATAAACACCGACATGTAGGCCTTGATGAAAGATTGGACTGTGTGTTTGGCTTCAAACACTTCGCCTTTTATCACCACGTTTTCAAGGCGTTGATTTTTGCTGTCCCACCACTGAAATGAAAACTCTGGCAGCGTAAACTCACCACCCTGCTGAATCACATATACAGTCTGTTCAACTCGGCTTGAGCGATAATCACCACGTTCTTGAGTGTCATCCAAACGGTTGGGCTGTGGGTAAGCTTGGAACTGCTTAGTGGACTTATTGGTTAGCACATCTGGCAGCAACACAGAAAAGCTGTCTTTTGCCTTAATCGTGATAGTTCGAGTAATAGCATCGCCAACTTTTAGCTCTTCACTTGAGCGTTGCCATTGCTGCTCTATATCTACTTCTGTCGCAGAAAACCAAGGCGTTTCATTATCGAGTAAACCTGAAGGCAACGAAGCTTCAAACTTAATCGGCTGCGTGTAAAGCGTACCGCCCACGTTTGAACCATCAGGAGCAGAAACTTGGATACGAACCGGTACGGTTGGAATAACAAACTCACCGGAAGTCATCGGATAAAGCGTCACTTCCCAACGCTGACGTGACCATGTAGTACCACCGACTCTTTCTGTGTAGTTCGTCGCGAGTTGGTTACGCTGCTTAGCGATAACGTTAGGGATTTCGATACTGCCGATTCGAGTGCCGCCCGTTAACCAGCGCGGTGTCGCCACCTCAATGTTCAGAATGACCTGCTCATTTACGCTGACTTTGCCCGGCGTTATTTTGTCGCCTGACTTGGGTTTCTCGCCAATCCAAGCGATAAGCTCAACGTCACCACTTTTTTGCAGATCGAAGATATCGGCAGCAGAAGCAACAGCAGGAAAAAACCAACTCAACATAAGAGTCATCGACAACAACCATGTGCGGGCTGTGAATCGCGCTCGCTTTGATTGAATCGCTTCAAGAGCTAAATCATATCGACTCATTGCGTTTGCTCCTGTTTTGACGCTTGTTCGATGGAAGGCGCAGGATCTCTTAACTGAATTTGGAATTTGGATTTCAAGAAGAACTTAGGATCGGCTTCTACTCGCTTTAACCACTTGTCGGCAAGCTCTTGGCTGCCCAAAATCTCATTCGCGTTAAGTGTTTCCTTAAGCATCAATTCCGCTACCGTTTCTTCTTCAGCGCCATCACCCGTTCGCGGCTGATCGTCTTCGAGTTCTAAAGATTCTTCAGGGCCATCTGTGGTTCCAGACTGGCTTTCACTGGTTCGGTTTACCTCTTCGACAATTCCACTAAGCACAGCAAGATTGTTCTCCACATCCGTTCTTAGTTCTGGTGACAGATCCTCTTTCTCACTTAATGATTTCAAGAGGTCTCGTGCGGCAAGGTATTCACGCTGCCTAGCTAACGCACTCGCTGCATTGTACAAACCAAGGTCAGTTTTGGTTTGCAAAAACGCACTGTGAGCGAGCTTAAAATCACGAGCATAGTAATAAGCCGCGCCCTTTCGCATTGGGTCAGTAAAATGTTTGGCAGCTTGAAGATATTCTTTCTGATTCAACAGGCGTTGACCTTGCTGATCGGGCGTTAACCATAAGTCCCACCACCATTGAGCTGTTTTGTCCCAAGTAGTAACCGACTCCACCACAACTGGTTTCTCAGCGGTTAAGTTGACTGTTTTCGCCAAAGTGTCTGGTGAATACATGCTGCTTGTGATCATCAAACCAACGACACACCACTGCACCAACCACCCTTTTCTGAACCATAGCAACATAATGAAAGCCATTGGAATAAGCAGTCCATAGCCCATGTCTTTCCAAGGCATTGAAGATTCGCCGTTGAGCTGCATGTTTCTTTCAACCGCTCTGTTCAGTTGTTGGATATCCGAATCATCAACGGTCACTTCAATCACTCGTCCACCCGTCTTACTCGCTAAGTTACGCAGTGAATCTAGGTCGACAGGGTTATCGCTCACCACATTACTGTTTCCTGCGGCGAGAATGAGCAACTGATACGGATTGTCGTTAAAGAAACTCTCGTACGCCCTAATGGTGCTTGGGTTTACACCATCTGATACCAACAGTACAGAAGAGCCTAACTCACCAGACAGTTGCTGATTAATCAGTGGCAGTGCTTCCTCTGCTGACTTACCTGAAACAGGCATGATATCGGGTGTGATAGCCGCTAGAAACGGTTCAAACACCTTGCTGTCTTGCGTGACGGGCATCGCCACGTGTGCGCTGCCTGCATAAACCACTAAGCCCGTATTACCGCCTTTGCGAGCTGCCAATAAGTCTCTAATTTTCTGCTTAGATCGTTCCAAGCGACTTGGAGGCAAATCTTTAGCAAGCATAGATTCACTATTATCAAGCACAACCAACATCGACGCTTTGTCTTCACCAAAAGGCGATGCTTCACGTTGCCATGTTGGGCCAGAACAGATAATGATGGCGATAGTCACAATTACCACCAATAGCTTCAACGGCAGTTGCTTGCGCCAGCCTGTTTCGCCAATCGTCAATGCATCACGTAAATGTGCAGGTATAATGTCTTTCCACGTTGGTTTGGTCTCTTCTCTCCAACGAACCCATAACAGGAAAAACATTGGAATAAAGGCCAACAACCACAATGGTCGGATAAAATGAAACTGGGTAAAAAACTGTTGTATCGTGAGAGAATCAGGCATCACTCTCTCCTTTCAAATTCTTAACAGAAGAAGCGAGCAGCGATCTTCGGCGTATCGTTGCTAAGCTGAATGCGGTCAAATACATCACTACAACAATCGCCATCAAATAGTGGTGCAGCCCCTGTTTAGGGCGATAAGTGGTACTTTCATATAACTGAGGTTCAAGCTCACCAATCTGAGCATAGGCTTTGGTCAGTTCGTCGCGGTTAAGTGCTTCAAAGGCTTCGCCACCTGACTCTTGAGCGACACGCTTGATGGTTTCCATATCCAGAGCAACCTCTCCAACGGTTTGCGGATCGCCCATCGCAATAACGTGAATTCGAACGCCTTTAGCCTTGGCGACTTTTGCGGCATCGATAGGCTCAACAAAACTTCCTGTATCATTACCGTCTGTTAATACGATCACGACTTTCTCTTTTTCGTTGGTGTCGACGTTTGAATCTTGAACGGCAGCACTTTGCTTTTCACTTTGTTCAAACACCTTGATCGCCAAGCCAATTGCATCGCCCAAGTGCGTACTTTGCCCTGCCATCGCGACATCGGTTTGATTAAGCAGTTCAAGCCATACATCTTGGTCCGCGGTAAATGGCGTTTGTACAAACGCTGCATCACCAAACAAGATCAAACCGAGTCGGTCTCCTTTTCTGGTTTTCGCAAAATCGGCTAACACCTCTTTGGTCGCATCTAAACGAGAGATTTTATCGCCTTGTTTAGAAGTGAAATCTTGCTCCGCCATTGAGCCAGACAAATCGACCACCACCATCACATCACGACCCAATTGTTCGCGAACCTGTGGCTCACCAAGAATGGTTGGTTTCGCTAACGCACACACGACCAATACCCAAGTAATAATGAGCGTGGTTCGTTGCCACCAGCTTGGAGTTAACTGGCTTGCACCTTCTGACGGTGCTTCCCCAATCGCTTCTACCAATTCTCGAAAAAATGGCACCTTAATCGCCATTTGCTTAGTTCGATAAGCTGGCACCGCAAAGTAGACCAACAACGGTAAAGGCAGCGCAATAAACCACAGCGGATGCGCAAATTCAAAACTGGCAGATAAAACATCAAACATTGTCTTGCCCCTCAACCGTTACCTGTACATTCGGCTTGTGAAGTTTTAGCCACATCATCGCGGTTTGAATTACCTCTAAACGCTGTTCAAAGCTCAAACGCACATTAGGGTCAATTAGGCTTTGCATCCATAATTCCGAAACTTCATCGGCAAAGAACGCATTGCTGTTTTCACTCGTGTTGGCGCTAACAGGCAGATAAGCGTTCAAACGGTTCACATAAGCTTGGCCAAACAACTTGGCATTACTGCTGTCTAGGTAACGAAGCACCACTTTGAGGACTTTAAAGGTTCGTTCGGTTGAGTTCTTGTCTCTTGCATCCAGTACCATGAGTTCTTGAAGCGCTTCTTTGCGATAACGGTTATTCCACCACCTTAACGCCAAGCGATAAGCCAGATAGATAGCGACCAATAACAGAATAACGCCAAGGATCTTCCAGCCGATCGTTTGAGGAGCCCAGCTCACACTGTCAGGAATGGCGACATCATGTAGGTCGCGAAGGATATAAGTACTTGGAGGCGTATGTTCAACAGCCATTTAGCGCCCTCCCACTAGTTTCTGCAGCTGTGATATGTGATTGCCCGACGTGTCTAATTCTATATAAGGGAGGTTTTTCATCGCCATCAATTTAGCAAGGGACAGTTTCTGAAGTGCCGCTTTTTGGGCAAGGCTTTTACTTGCGAGGTTAACCTTAGATTGGCTATCCAGATTAAGTTGAAAGCGACCATCACCCACCACCCAGTTTGCGCTTGCCAGATCTTGAGGCAATGATTGTTCTAATGGATCGGTGACCATAATGGCTAAGATGTCGTTGTGTTGTTGCAGTTGCTTTAGTCGGTCAAGATGTTGCTCTTGGCAATCTCGCCAATCACTAATAAAGATTAAGGTCGATTGCTTTAATCTCATTCGTTTTATCAGTTCAATCCACTGGCTAAATCCAACACCTTCGCTATCGCTCACACTGACACCTAAGCTTTGATTAGCCTTGGTAAGATGTTTTAACTGAGCCAATAAGTCCGATTGAGAACGCTGCGCTTTGGTATGAAAGAGCTTTTGGTGCGACGCCAAAACGAAACCAACTCGATCACCATCTTTCAGCACTCGCCATCCACACAATGCCGCCACTTCGGCAGCCACAACAGATTTCATGGTGTTTTGAGACGCAAAGAACATCGAACTGCGCTGATCGACACAGATCATCACATTACGGTCTTTCTCTTCGGTATAGCTACGAACATGAGGCTTACCCGTTCGCATCGTAACTTTCCAATCGAGATTACGGATATCATCACCCAATTGGTAATGACGTAATTCTTCGAAGTTCAAACCACGACCACGGAACAAAGAGTTATGTCTGCCCGAAAGTACGCTGCCCGCTTTTAAATGAGGTAACAGTGAAAACGACTCAGCTTGAGCCTGAATTCGCACTAACCTTGAATAATCACAATACAGTCGTGGATCAAGGCCTTGCGATTTGGGAGCTTGTGTTGGCTTCGCCATGACGCCCCCTAGTTATCCAATCTCAACATTATCGAGCAGTTCTTCAACCACTCTTTGATGGTCAACACCATCGGCCAATGCGTCGTAAGACAACGAGAATCGGTGACCTAATACGGTTGGTAACATGGCACGCACATCGTCCAACGTGACATGGTCACGCCCTTGCAGCCACGCATAAGCGCGAGCACATTTATCCAATGAAATAGATGCACGCGGACTTGAACCAATCTCAATCCATTTAGACAAGTTTGATTCTGGGTAACGCTCTGGCTTACGAGTTGCCATCACCAAGGCCACAATGTAGTTCTCAACTAAATCAGAAACGGCAATGTCTGGAAGTTGGCGCCGAGCTTCAAGTACCAACTCAGGTTCAATATGTTGTGGCGTGACTAATTCTGAACTGGTCTCGCTACCGAGTTCCTCACTGCGCACAAGTCGAATGATGTCGCGTTCAGCTTCATCTTCTGGATAGTCGACTGTCACTTTCATAATGAAACGGTCCATTTGTGCTTCAGGCAGTGGATACGTACCTTCTTGCTCAACTGGGTTTTGTGTGGCTAGCACCATGAACAAATCTGGCAGGATGTGAGTTTGACCACCCACCGTAATCGTCCCTTCCGCCATCGCTTCAAGCAGAGCAGCCTGTACTTTTGCAGGCGCGCGGTTCACTTCATCGGCTAATACAATGCTGTTGAAAATAGGACCCGGTTGGAAATGCAACTGAGGCTTTCCATCAAGCTCTTGATACACCTCCGTGCCCGTCACATCAGATGGCAGCAGGTCTGGCGTAAATTGAATTCGACCAAAACTGGTGTTCAGTAGATTCGCCAGCGATTTTACTGAGCGAGTTTTCGCTGTACCGGGAAGTCCCTCTAAAAGCACATGGCCATTAGTCAATAACCCTATCACCAGAGCCCGAACGACGTGGCTCTGACCGATAACACTTTTCTCTGTTTGTTCAATCAGTTGGTTTATTGCTTGTTGCGCATGGTTCATAGGTCTTCCCTTAATTCAATCTGGCTGCGTACATCCTACTCACAAGCTCCATAACTATTAGTTATAAACGCGATAATTGGTTACAAGCGGAATAAGCAGCAAGCTCGATAGCCAAGCTCACCTCATCGCTTTATTTAAACCTAGCTTTCAATTGGTTAATGGCTTCCGGCGGTGCCACTTTGCTCAATGATGAAATACATTGCTCAAACGCCTTTGGTACGCCCGGTATATGACTGTTTCGCGCCAACACTTCACACTGGGCATACAGGTGCTGTGGGTTGCGGCTAAATTGGTAAGCCTTATGCAGTGATTGACTTGCCGCAAGCACATCCGATTTTTCCAAAGCCAATCCGTACACATACCAATATTGAGGGTCGGTTTGCGCAGTTTCAGCGGCTTGTTTAAGGTAGTCCGTTGCTTGTTCGTAATCTTTCACACGAAACAGAGACAATCCTGTGCTGTATGGCAAAACACTCGATTTAGGCTGAGCTTCAATACCTTGCTTCAAGGTCGACAACGCTTTTGCCTCGTTACCTTGCGCTCGATACAAATCCGCTAAATTGGCGTAGCTGTTTTCGAAATAAGGCTCAATCTCGATAGCGCCTAGATAAAACTCAATCGCTTTGTCGTACTGGCCTAAATCTCGGTAAACGTTGCCTAGGTTAGTACGTCCAAATCCTCTGTCGGCATTAAATTGCTGTATTTCAATGTACTCTTCTAATGCAGGCTTGATTTGGTCTTTCTGCAGAGGGTTCATTTCTCCCCAATAACGCACTAATGCGCCTGCGGTTTCTGAACGAATCGACAATACAGGGTCTTTCAGTAGCGGCTCTAGAATTTGCCAACGGTCAGTGAATGGGAAACCAGACGAGCCTTGTACCACACCCAAACGGATCATTTCATCATCATGTTTCACCGTTCTTGCCAGCGAAATAAGCGTATTCTTACCCGTATTACCGCCCAAACGTTCTAAGCTCGATGCACGAATGATATTGCTTAAGCTAGAGTCCTGAGCCGAGTATGCCAACGCATCCTCTGCACCTCTGTGCCCTATCGAGTCAGCATAAAAGGCAACGGCAAAGTGCTGCTGATTACGATACTTAGAATCTGGGAACCACTCACCGATTTGCTTATCTGCCCACTGGTCGGTTTGATCTGCATGACAGCTAGTGCACACGTTCGGCGTTTTAATGTGTTGGCTAATATCAGGACGTGGGATATGCCAACTGTGGTCACGCCTTGGGTCGACCTCCATGTAAGTCGTCTCTGGCATGTGACAAGTCGTGCATTGTGAAGCTTCAGTATTCGCTTCGTGGAATGTGTGCTTTTCAGGCGTGTATTCTGATGCAATATGACATTGGCTACACACGGCTTCTTCCGCAATTTTTAGTTCAGCGGTATGAGGATCGTGGCAGTTAGTACATGTGACGCCTTTTTCAGCCATCACGGATTGAAGGAAAGATCCGTAAACGTAATCTTCATCGTAGATTTGACCATCGTTGTGGTAAAGCTCTGGGGTAATCAAGCTCAAGCGATACTTATCAAAGAAAGACCCGTTAACGTGATCACCCGTTTCATTTAACTGAGTACGACGGCTGTGGCATTGAGCACAGGTTTGAACTTGATTGGTATGGATGATGTCTTTTGGTTGCAGGGTTGAATTACCCTCTTGATAGATCCACTCTTTGACCGACTTCGACAAGTCGCGGTCAAAACCATAATGCGCCGAGACTGGAGCATCCTTTCCACCGTTAGCTTTTGCTAGCTGAGCCTTTTCAACGTGCTCACTCGCAGGGCCATGACACGCTTCACAACCGACATTAATCTCAGACCAAGTAGTGTTGTAGGTATTACTCGCGCTGTCGTAGTTTTTCTCTAGGTTCGTTGAATGGCAATCAGCACACATGAAGTTCCAGTTTTGACCGCTATTGGTCCAGTAGAATTCATCGGTGTTGGTGGTATCAGGATAGAGGTGAAACCAGCGTTGACCGCCTTCGCCCTCAGTGCGAGAATCCCAAGCGAAAGGAATCAACTGTACACGGCCGTCTTCAAATTCAACCATGTATTGTTGTAGTGGTTCAAAGGCAAAGGTATAGCTGATTTTGTAATCTTTAAAGTGGCCGTCTTGCCCTTCAATATTGACCCAGAACTCTTCGCCCTTGCGGAAAAATCGGTTGGGTTTACCGTCATGAGTGAATGTTTGATCGTTGAAATCGCCTAATACAGATTCGTCTGTAGCGTGCTTCATCGCCATATCATGATGAGAGCCCTCCCACGCTGCGACTTCTTCACTATGACAATCAACACATGCTTCCGAACCGACATAGCTGGCTTTAGAACCGATAGGTAAAGCGTCAGAGCTAACGGGTGACGCTACAGAGTTGGCCTTTGAAATATCAGAGTTGATATTAGGATCTTGCTCGTTGGCATAGGCGTTCAGACTGAACAGCGACAACATCAGTGAAGACAAGATTGCGGATAATACTGCGACTCGCTGGTGTTTCAATCCGTTTACCAGTGAGCACAACCATGCAGACATAACATTCCTTGTTTTTATACATCCTTATGCTTAATAAGGTAGACGTAAAAACAACGAATTTACAATTATTTAGTGGCAATGAGCTCGATTGTTGTGATTCGTATTCACGACCGGGATTTACTCATCGATATGCGCATAAAAAAAGAGCTCCTAAGAGCTCTTCAATCTGTTCAGTTTCACTCAAACAATCACTTACTTGTTATGAGATTCCTGCAGTTTTTCCATTACCTGATCCAAGCTAAAGCTCGCAGCTTTTTGACGTGGCGGATATTCAGCAAAGGTTTCTAGGAACTTGCCCACATACGCTTGTGCTGGAACGAACATATAAGCATGGTCTAACAACCAGTCGTAATATGTGTTCGATGTAATGTCTGCGTTTTCGTATGGGTCCATACGCAGGTTAAACAGCTTAGGAAGACGTAACGTCACGAACGGTTCAGCCCAAATTTGCATGGTACCCGTTGCACGCTGCTCCATGAACACCGCTTTCCATTGGTTGTAACGAAGCGCCGCTAAATCACCATCATCGGTAAAGTAGAAGATCTCCGAACGACGGCCTTTCTCTTCTTCACCCGTTAGGTAAGGAAGGAAGTTGTAACCATCTAAGTGAACCTTAAACGTTTTATCACCGGCAGTATGACCTTTGAGTAGTTTCTCTTTGATTTGGTCATCACCAGCGGCGGCAACGAAGGTTGGCATCCAGTCCATATGGTGCATGATTTCGTTAGATACGGTTCCTGGTTCAATCTTACCAGGCCAACGAACCATTGCTGGTACACGGTATGCGCCTTCCCAGTTGGTGTTTTTCTCACCACGGAACGGGGTTGTACCCGCATCAGGCCAAGAGTTCATGTGAGGGCCGTTATCCGTTGAGTAGAAAACAATCGTGTTGTCTTTGATACCCAACTCATCCACTTGCTTCAATAGTTGCCCAACGTGTCGATCGTGCTCAACCATACCATCAGCGTAGTTACCGACACCGGTTACGCCTTTACTGTCGGCTTTCACGTGCGTTCTAAAGTGCATACGTGTCGCGTTCCACCACACGAAGAATGGTTTGTCCGCTTTCACTGCGCGATCCATAAAATCAAGTGCCGCGTCTAGTGTTTCTTCATCAACCGTTTCCATACGCTTACGCGTCAGTGGACCGGTATCTTCAATCTTGCCATCAGCGAATGACTTAATGACACCACGAGGGCCAAATTTCTTACGAAACTCAGGATCGGTTGGGTAATCTTCATTCTCTGGTTCTTCTTCAGCATTTAGGTGGTAAAGGTTGCCAAAAAATTCGTCAAACCCGTGTGCTGTTGGAAGGAATTCATCTTTATCGCCAAGGTGGTTTTTACCAAATTGACCTGTCATGTAACCCATAGGTTTCAGCATTTCTGCGATTGTCGCGTCTTCTGCTTGTAAGCCAATGTCTGCGCCCGGCAAACCTACTTTACTCAAACCCGTTCGTAATACACTTTGTCCCGTGATAAAGGTAGAGCGACCCGCAGTACAAGATTGCTCTGCGTAATAGTCCGTAAACATCATCCCTTCTTTCGCGATGCTATCAATATTCGGGGTCTTGTAACCCATGAGACCGAAGGTGTATGCACTCACATTGGATTGACCAATATCGTCCCCCCAAATAACCAATATATTTGGCTTTTCAGCCGCAAAAGTGGCGCTGGACGCGGCCATCATCGCTGTACCCAAAATCGCTAATCGACGTTTAGCGCCATATTTCGCTGTCATAGAAACCTCTTCGTAAGTTATTTGCATCCTGCCCTACAACGTATAGTCCATTTTTTACACATGCGCGAGATTCCCTAAGCTATTAATCTTTTTGTCATTTTTATTGAAATACGGATACAGAAATCATCGATAAGGTTTACGCCAACAAACATGATAAGGATCACACATACAAACTAAGGCTTTATTCTACGTACCCACTGGAGCTGATATTAATCAATAGGTTACCTAAGCATCATAACGATTGGTTATAAGCACTATAAAAGGACGTAACGGAATTTTGAGAATAACATTTGCTCATCGATGCGTTGTTCTAACGCATTAATCTTAAAAGTGAATCGGAGTCCTTATGGGTACTAAAATTAATAAACTAGCATTAGGTGTTGGCTTATTAGCAGCTTCTTCAGCGGCAACAGCAGCAGAAAAACCAAACATTCTTGCTATCTGGGGTGATGACATTGGTGTATTCAACATCAGTGCATACAACAACGGTATGATGGGTTACGAAACACCTAACATCGACCGTATTGCTAACGAAGGCGCACTATTTACTGACCACTACGGTCAACAATCGTGTACTGCTGGTCGTGCTGCATTCCTAACAGGTCAAGAACCTTTCCGTACTGGTCTATTGACTATCGGCATGCCAGGTTCGGACCACGGTATCCCTGATTGGGCTCCAACGATCGCAGACCTTCTTAAAGAACAAGGCTACATGACAGCTCAGTTCGGTAAGAACCACATGGGTGACCAAGACAAACACCTTCCAACGAACCACGGTTTTGACCAGTTCTTCGGTAACCTGTACCACCTAAACGCCGAAGAAGAGCCAGAAACATATTACTACCCTAAAGACCCAGAGTTCCGTAAGAACTACGGCCCTCGTGGTGTAATCAAGTCTACTGCTGACGGTAAGATTGAAGATACTGGCCCAATGACGCGTAAGCGTATGGAGCATGCGGATGAAGAGTTCCTAGAAGAATCTCTAGCATTCATGGAAAAAGCGGTAAAAGCTGACAAACCATTCTTCATCTGGCACAACACCACTCGTATGCACGTGTGGACTCGCCTACAAGAGAAATACCAAGGTAAGTCAGGTATCAGTATTTATGCTGATGGTATGTTAGAGCATGATGACCATGTTGGTGTGCTTCTAGACAAGCTGGATGAACTAAAAATCGCTGACAACACTATCGTAATTTACTCTACCGATAACGGTGCTGAAACGGTTTCTTGGCCTGATGGCGGCGCAACTTACTTCCACGGTGAGAAAGGTACAACTTACGAAGGTGGTATGCGTGTGCCTCAGCTAGTTCGCTGGCCTGGGACTATCAAACCTGGAACTAAAATCAACGATATCATGGGCCACCAAGACTGGATTCCTACTCTACTAGCAGCCGCTGGTGATGATAAAGTGGTTGAGAAGCTAGCATCTGACAAAGGTGCAACTTACAACGGTAAAAACTGGCGCGTACACCTAGATGGTTACAACTTCCTGCCTTACTTCCAAGGTAAAGAAGAGAAAGGCCCTCGTGACAGCATGCTTTACTTCTCTGCTAACGCTGAGCTAAACGCAGTACGTTGGAATGACTTCAAGATTTCGTTTGCTGTGATGGATGGTAACATTGTGGATGCAGTTCGTTTCCAACCAAACTGGCCTCAAGTTGTTCACCTACGTGCTGACCCATTCGAGAAAGCACCGCACGAGTCTGGTATGTACCTACGCTGGATGGCAGACAACATGTGGTTATTCGTTCCAGTAGGAAATCAGGTTCAAGAGTTTATGACGACGCTACCAGATTACCCTATGCAGAATAGCCAAGTACTGAACCCAGGTAACTTCAACCAGAATGCATACATGCTTCAAGGTAAACTTAAGCAACTAGAAGCGGCAGCAGCGCAAGCTAAATAAGCCTATCTAGGCGATGCAAACTGTATAGATGTGTATTTAACTAAGATTTATAGTAAGTACATAATCGAGTACGAAAGCCGTGATAACTCACTTGAGTTACCACGGCTTTCTTCGTTTAACGCCATTCGGCTTGATTTCATTTGAAAGAGCTTCATTCAATTCTGACTAGACCTCCCTATCAATCCCCGCTAGATAACCGCCTAAGCGATTTAATTTCCTACCACTTGTCTTGCAACATCACATATGCGCAACTAGCTTTATAAATAACACCTATCATTGGAAAGTAAAATGAAGGTGATATCAGAAGGATTCTGAGTTGCCATAATTGTCAAACTAGATGGACTAATGTTATGAAAACGCCATATTTTGCAGGAATAAGCATCATTGTCATTGTCGTTTCAGTCGCTTTGCTAGTTTATGACGCGGCCTCTTCAAAAATGCACACCTCGTTCGAACACAAAAAAAATCACGCCCATGAAAGCAATCATGATGACTATCACTCTTCAGGGCACTCCGCCCATTCCGAAGAAAAGCACGCACATAAAACCGTCGCTTCAAGCCAACCCATATCTCCGATTCCAAACTCTCCCGAGATAAATCATGAGCTGGCCAAAATTGGTTGGGTGCTATTTAAAGACCCGAACCTTTCTTCTAACCGCAGTGTGAGCTGTGAAAGTTGTCATAGCCTGCAAACCAACGGCGCAGAGGTAATTCCAGTTTCGATTGGCGTAAACGGCGCAGGGATGAGAAATTCACTCACCGTTTTTAACGCAGTCTTTAACTATCGGTTCTTCTGGGATGGTCGAGTAAACAACCTCGGCGATCAAATTGATGGCCCAGTGCACAACGTCGATGAAATGGATTCAAACTGGCAACATATTACGGATTATGTGTCTCAATCGAAAACTTACATCGACTTATTCCAAGAACAATCAACGCCCATTGACGAAGCTTCAATTAAGGCTGCTCTTATTGAATTTATGCAGGGTTTGACCACACCCAATGCCCCTTTCGACCTGTATTTACAAGGTGACAGCGCAGCACTTTCTGAAACCGCCAAACGAGGTTGGGAAACTTTTCAAGAAGAAGGCTGTATTCGTTGCCACCAAGGTACCAACATTGGTGGAGGCATGGTGATGCGATTTGGTTACTTTGGGTTATCGAAAACAGGAGCCGAGCGAAGTGAAGACCAAGGTCGTTTTATGTTTACCGCTAAACCACAAGATAAGGATTTATTTCGTGTTGCGAGCTTAAGAAACGTGGCGATCACTGCACCCTATTTTCATGACGGGCAAACAGCCACACTCGAAGAAGCGATCAAAATAATGGGTGAAAGCCAACTCGGTAAAACGTTTGAAAAACAGACCATAAACGATATTAAAGTCTTCCTCGAATCCCTAACCGGTAACCGTCCTCAAATGTTAATGGAGTTTGAAAATGAATAAGATCAGACTCATATTTCTACTGTTTGTATCGCTTTTCATCGGCTTAATTAGCTTTATTATGCTGACCTACTCCGAGCATGAAAAGGTCACCGAATATGGAGTGCCTATTCGGCAGTTAGGCCATGAAGTATTAGAAATGCGTGATCATATCACCAATGCAGCGCTTGCGGGTATTTCCAACCCTTATCAAATGTCTGCAGATTTGGTTGCTTTAGAAAGAGAGTTGCAACTACTCAGAGAAAGTTATCAAAGCGAGAATATTCACTCTACGTTCTTTAAACACTTACCGACAGCGCAATTATTGGCTCGCTTTTACGATGCTTCAATGTCGAACTTAGATACGCTAGACAACCTAGTAGGACTTAGTGTGGCTCGTCAGTTTATTTTGCAATCTTTGACTCTACAACTCACAGAGAGCAACTCAACTGATGCTGAGATAAACAACGCAAATATCGACATTCAAAGCGCGCTTCTTGCGAGTGTGTTGGTTGGGGGAATCGAAATTAACCATTCAGGTGTTAACTCCGAGCTGGCGAACCTTTATAAAACGTTTACCGAACTCAACCAACAACAAAGTCAGCTGTTATCTCAAGTACTTTCAGCACACAGCATGGAGTATATTGAACATATTGAGCATGAGTTTACCGATCTGCAAGACCAACTTAAAAGTATCATCGTTAAGCTTATTATCGTTTTGGCGTTGCTGACTTTAGCGTTCTCATTCACCATGTTTATTTTTCGAGTCTTCGAACTCAAAAGAAACAACCTCTCCTATCAAGAAGCCGCAGACAAAGCAGAAAAAGCCAGCGAAGCAAAATCTCTCTTTCTCGCTACCATGAGCCACGAGTTACGCACCCCAATGAATGGCGTATTAGGCATCGCTCAGATAATCAAGGAGGATTCACACAGCGAGAATACTCGTAAACACGCCCAAATCATCATTGACTCTGGTCAGCATCTCGTCACCATATTGAATGACATTCTTGATTTTTCTAAGGTGGAGCAAGGCAAGATGGAGTTGGAATACAGCCCGTTCTCTGTCACCGACGTCGTGACACACCTTGATAAAACATTGACACCTCTTGCAGAAGACAAAGGCCTCGCTTTTATCATTAAAGATAACATTCCTACCAATATTCAGTTGATTGGTGACTCTGCACGTACACGTCAGATCTTATTTAACTTAGCAGGCAATGCAGTCAAATTTACTGAGTCAGGAAAGGTCGAAGTAGAATTCTTGATAGCCCCTACTACTCCACCAATCGTGAATATTTTAGTGACGGATACGGGTATTGGTATAGCAGAAGACAAGATCGACCATATATTTACCGCCTTTGAACAAGCTGAGCTTTCAACAACCCGTAAGTTTGGTGGCACAGGGTTAGGGCTTTCCATTGTTCAGCAGTTAGTCGAACTGATGGGCGGAACAATTAAGGTTTCCAGCCAGCTTGGTTTGGGCACTCAATTTAAGATCTCTTTGCCGTTAGAAATGCATGAGCTTGAAGAACAAGTCATCGACCAAACGCCAACCAAAACCAATGAGACTCTCGATGACTTCTCAGTATTGTTAGTCGAAGATAACAAGATCAACGCAATGGTGATTAGGAAGTTCTGTGAGTCGATAAACTTAACGGTTGAGAATGCCTACGACGGTTTACAGGCCTTAGATAAGTTGGCGTCAAACCAATATGACCTGATCATAATGGACAACCATATGCCCAACATGAGCGGTATTGAAGCGATTCAAAAAATCCGTGGCGAACTCAAGCTGACTACGGTTGTTTTTGCATGTACCGCCGATGTATTCAAAGAGGCCCACGATGAATTCATCGAATCAGGCGCAGACTTTGTACTCACCAAACCGTTACAGAAAAACAGCTTACAAAACGCCATCAACGAGTTTCACCAACAGTTTGAGGTCAACCGCCATCACTCCGTTAACACACACAATCTTCCAAACAAGGAAAAAAGTAACATCACGATGTTAACGCGTCACCCTAAGAACAAATTGCCACTCACAGAGGAAGAACTGTCGCGTAGCCAATTTTTAACTAACGATGAGCTTAAAACAGACGAGAAACTCAAATGCTTAACTTGTCTCGTTGATGAGCTAGAAAACGAAATCGATGAGTTGATAGAGCTATTTTCGGATGCCAAGCAAGATGATCTATCCAGAACATTAAAGGCGGTTAAAGCGATTGCATCAAGGTATGAAATGAGTGAAGTATTCGAGCTCGCAACCGAAGCTGAGAAGGTAACGGAGAAGCACATCATGCCCGAGGCTGAATTACTTCAGCAACTCATCAATCGCTTGATAGTCAACAGCCATCAAGCAACACGATTAATACACAAACTCCATCAGCAACGAAAAACGGGGTAAAAGAAGGTGTCATATGATATGGAATGTAAATTTACCTAGCACTGGCCACATTTATTCTTAGCACTCGGTGCCACAATCATTTTTGTGGTCGACTGTCATGTTCCTTTGGGCATTGCCATGGCCGTGCCCTACATAACGATAGTCTTGCTCGCAGCCACAACGAAAGATCCACTATCAGCCGTGATGTGGGCTATTGGCTGCACCTTACTTACCTTATTGGGTTACTACTTATCTGGTAGCGGCAGCGAAACCTGGTTTGTCGCCTTCAACCGAGTCATTACCATCTATACCATTTGGGTGGCGGCAATTATTCCTATTTATATCTCTTTACCTTCTCCTCAAGCCTCACTGGACGTCGATGATGACGTGACAGAGGAAAGTTCAAGATCACGCCCTCACTCGCACAGAAACCATACAATCGACACGTTCAAAAACTAGGCTTTGGTTAAGTTTCGGTGAATTTTTCCAAATCGAGACAAGGCAACTTGAAATACTTCTTTATGCATGCGAGTGTAGAACTACTCACCTAAATAACTGTATGACTATGAAAACATTACAATCCATTGCGCTGCTTTCGACAATTATCGCAGCACCACAAGTGTTAGCTGACGTAACAATTGAAGTTCCTTCTAGCGCAGATGCTTTAGTCGAAGTCTTAGCTGTAAATGAAGCTAAACCCGATCTTGACGGTGGTTTCTTCTCTTCGAGCAAAACGATCACCGTTCCAGATGGCGTAAACCAAATCGTTTTCAAATATCAACTGGCTTTCAGCCAAGGTAACGACCGAGAGTTTGTCGATAGCGATACCATTATTGCTACTTTTGATGCGACAGACACAGCATTGACGTTTGACATGCCTAAGTTCCGTAACACCAACGAAGCGAAAAAAGGCCTTCAAAACTTAGATTGGAAACTGGTTGATAAAAACCAAAATGCAATCAGTGTTAAGCAAGACAAACTTATCAAAGATGGCATGCAGATTGGTCGTAAGTACCCACAAGAAGCGAAGGAGTACAACCAGAAAGGCGGCATCGCTGCACTTACAGTAGGTGCTAGCGCGGGCGTAGCAGCTGCTGTCGCACAACCGGTAACGCTTCCAGCAAAGATTGACGGAAATGCAGCAAATACAGCTGAAGAGATGCTCTATTTCTGGTACGAAAAAGCGGATGCTGAAACCAAGCAGAAATTCAAAGACTACGTGAACAAGTAGCTCAATGAGCTTAATTTAAGAATGAAAGAAGCTGGCAAACTGCCAGCTTCTTTTTTTGTCTTCATCTAGATGATTTAGGCTTATAGAGATTAAGCAGACTCAGTCGATAACACTTTACCATCCACTTTAGTTGGCCATCCTAGCGCTTTATACTCAGCTGCTAGTAAATGGGCACAGCGGCTAGAAATTCTGGTCAAAATCAGCTTTAGCTAAGTAACCTTGAACAAGCTCTCGATATTGCTGCTTCAATGGCGCTTCAATAAAGCTCGCGTCTATCGCATTCAAACTAAACAGCGCTAACTCCTGATGCGTCATCTCATGAGCTTTGCTCACCGCATTAAAGTTATCCGACATGTAACCACCAAAATAAGCAGGGTCATCCGAGTTAATCGTTACAGCCACACCCTTTCTGAGCAGTTCGACAATGTTGTGGTCTTCCATCACATCGAATACACGCAATTTAATATTCGACAGTGGGCACACCGTCAGTGGCATTTTGGTTTCAATCAGCTCTTCGATTAGAGCTTCGTCTGTCATGCACTGGACACCATGATCCACTCGACTCACGCTGAGCATTTCAATCGCATCGACAATGTTTTGAGCCGGCCCTTCTTCTCCTGCATGCGCCACCGTCAAGAAGCCCGCTTGTTTTGCTTGTTGGAATACACGCTTGAACTTCTCTGGTGGGTGTCCTAATTCAGAAGAGTCCAGTCCAACCCCGACGATCTTATCTTGATGCTTCAATACCTCTGCGAACGTTTGAATGGCGCTCTCTTCAGATAAATGGCGCAGAAAACATGCGATGATTTGAGAGGTAATGCCCAACTCTTTATGACCCTGTTCAAGCGCACGATGAATGCCGTTAATAGCGGTATCGAATGCAATGCTACGATCGGTATGTGTCTGAGGATCAAAGAAAATCTCAGTATGGATAACATTGTCGGCTTTACAGCGTTCTAGATAAGCCCATGTTAAGTCGTAGAAATCCTGTTCTGTGCGCAGTGCATCAGCACCTTGATAATAGATATCCAGAAATGACTGTAAATCATCAAATTCGTATGCGCGTCTTAGTTGCTCTGGGGATGAATAAGGCAGCTCAATGCCATTGCGTTGAGCAAGCTGGAAAAGTAACTCAGGTTCGAGCGAACCTTCAATGTGTAAATGCAACTCTACTTTTGGGAGCCCTTGAATAAATGCGTTCATATTTCACCTACTATGGATTTTAGGTGTGCACTTACTCTGAATAATAGACAGGAGGTTTTCTTGAACGCCATTACAAAGAGTAAGAACACAATTGTGATCTAAACCCTTCGTAATCAGCACTTTGCGGGAGCTGGTAGAGACCCCCAAACCATATCATTGGGGTTATACGAAGCAAACGGTTGCTACTATACAGAGTTTAATAGGAATTTCACTAATCAATTGCTCATTAACCGATTTCTAAAGCAGGAACCTGTTTGGTTCGATCTCAACGGTAATCTGGTCGTATTCTCGACATAAGCAACATATCGATGTACTTACCCGCTTTGAACGTACTGAGTCTTTTTGTGCCTTCTAACTGAAAGCCTACACGTTCATACAAAGCAATAGCGGCGTGGTTATCGGCATGAACCTCTAACTCAAGACGCACGAGATTAAGCCAGTTATCCGCCTGATTGATCGCTTCTTGCATTAACGCCTTACCGACCCCTTTACCATGCATATCCGGGTGAATAGCAATACCAAGACCAGCGCAGTGCCTGTCTCTTACCTTGGTGGTCATGAATAAAGTAATGTGACCCACTACTTTGCCGGAGACTTCCGCAACCAGAGTGAAATGGTCTGAATGACCAAACAGTCGCTCCACTTGTTCAGAACTAAGATAAGGCTTTTGTGAGGTGTTTTCTGAAACTGAAGGGCGGCGATAAATATCGAAAACATCTTGGCTATCCGTTGCTTCTAAATGTCTAATTTGTATTTCCAAAGCGCTTCCTTATCCTATTATTTCTATCCATAAGCTAATTTTCATATTACGGATAGCAACGGGAACCTACAACCTTTAAAGGTGTAAGTGCCAGAAATAATTAAACAAATAGTAAGACTGAACTTAAACTTCTGCTTTGATGAGTATTTTTAAAATAGTGTGAATATCAGAATTTATAATCCACACCCACACTCGCTAATACTTGCTCGGAGTTATAGAAATCGATATTAGAATCTATGCTTCTTAAACCCAGTAAAGTAATGAACGCCCAATCTTTATAGCCCATCAAACCACCAAACTCATAAGCTAAGAATGCACCGAATTCATTCTCTTCACGTACTTGCCCGTAAATTGGATTCGACTCATCATATTCACGATCACTTGCATCTAGGGTGACAACAAAACCATGACGACCGATTCTCTTCGCGTAGTTTAATTCAATACCATAACTATCGAAGCTGAGTGCTCCTCCTTCTGCGTCTGAGTGGAAATACACCATTGAAGGAACAAATAGACCTGCGTGGTTTGGTAAGATAAAGCGGTATCCTGCTTTGGCGTACACATAGGTTCTTTCCCTATCCAGCAGCACAGTATCTTCCGGAGATAAGCCTTGGCTACCAGATAGCTCTTCATCAACATCTGATTGCCCAAATGCGAGATCCGTTCGAAAACCAGTTCCACCGATATTAGTGAGCTGCAGTCGTCCTACATTACCTTTCACATCCGTTTCATTTCGATTAACGCCAACAGCATACGGATCCGTCCAAGCCTTACCCGAGATAAGCGTAGGAATAACAGAAAAATCCAATATGGTGCCACCAGAAAGTTGATATCGATAACCGATCTCAAACGCAATGGTACCTGTTGCAATATCCTCTCATGTCGTACCCGCATACACTTGGTGAGTCAGCGATTCGCCAAAAGTATATTGAACAGTACCCAAAAAGCCGAGTAGCCCTTGGTTTTCACTCTCCCCTTCCTGGGTGTTGGTGGCTTGATTCGAATCTTGTTCAGTACTCAAATTACTACTGTCAGAGTAGAAACCGGCCAATACACTGAAGTTACCGCTGAAGCCTTCACTTGGAGCAAGGCCACTGTATGCAGGCATTGAAGCCAATGCAGAAAAGACTACTGGTAAAACAAACCTCATATTCACATCCATTACTTGAATAATCACCAAATAACTATAAGCATCAAAATGGAATTACAACAAGCATTTAACAATATAAGTTTATTCGCTTGACGCTGTCGATATCGCTAACCATTCACTCAAAGACACAACAAATTGATCTATCACGATTGGGCTTTCGTAATACCTCTCGAAAATAACGGACAAAACTCAAAGGAAGACAATATGTTTAATAAATTAATCAAAACCATGTCAGTGCTAGTTGCGACGCTTCTTTTTACGGCTTTTGCTCACGCTGATCACCACGGAATGAAGAAAGATATCGTTGACGTGGCGGCTGAAAACGGCTCTTTCAACACCTTGGTAGCAGCGGTAAAAGCGGCAGGCTTAGTTGAAACATTGAAAGGTGACGGTCCCTTCACAGTGTTTGCGCCAACGGATGAAGCGTTCGCTGCGCTACCAGAAGGAACGGTTGATATGCTGTTGAAGCCAGAAAACAAAGACAAGCTGATTGCAGTACTGACCTATCATGTGATGCCAGGGAAAATAATGGCGTCTGAAGTGATGAAACTTGATAGTGCCGTAACAGTGCAAGGCGAAGCGGTAATGGTAGGAATTGATCACGGCAACGTGATGGTCAACAAAGCGCAGGTCGTGATGGCAGATGTTGAAGCAAGCAATGGTGTTATCCATGTGATTGATGCTGTATTACTGCCTAAATAATAAAGATGAACACAAATCAAAGGTTCTTAGAGGGTGTGACAGGCTCACACCCTTTTGACGTTTAAATACCAAGTTAAGATCGGTATCAAACTAGCCGAACCTGCCTTTATATAAGCAAGAACCCGGATTACATAAACAAGCGCCCGAATATCAGAAAGGCCGCCATCGATACCACCTTCGTGAAGACCACTACCCAGATGCAGTCACCAATACTAGAGTGCGTCGCTTTCCCGAGTAGGAACACAAACAGAATCAACCCTAACACCCAACCTACTGTTGGAATCAATGACACCAGAGCAACGATAACAGCAATAGTAAGAAGGGATTTAAAATCTGCGACCACGAAAGACATTTTAGAGGCGATGAACATACAACATGCGGTGATTAATGCGTCCATCACAAACGCTAAAGCTTCAATACCCACTTTACTTCCTTCACTGAAATTAGTTGAAGTGGATATTATCTCTAAAGTGATGATTTTTCTTGAAGAAGAGAACCAAAAACAGGTGAAAACTGTATCAAAAATGAGATTACCGTTCGCCTGAAGGCATAGGTTTATTTGCTCGAGTCTTCTAAGCCTTTGACCAGTGCTTCAGACCGAGTCTGATTTGCTTTTTGATAGGCATCAAAGCCATCTTCGCGTTTACCTCCGAACAAACAAAGAAACGAGTTAATGACGAATGAAAAAAATGAGATGACGACAACAAAGAGAGGAAATAACCCCGACACCCCAGCATCTAAGGCAAGAACGCCAACAGCGAAGGACAACATCGACACCAATGTATATAGTTTAGATCTACTCACATGACTCATGAACAACACTCCTTGTATTCATTCAATGTTTAGATTAGACAAATTATCTTGCACACAATTTGAACTCATCGACAATATCAATAGATCAGGAAAAGTTATCCTTAAAAAGGTTCATTAATATTTCAAACTCGGTTTCTGTATCCCTACGAACACTAGCCCGCCTATTCAACTGACTTTTCTATCTTCAACTACCTTTTCCATCACGTAATTGGTCAGCTTTACACCACGCATTTCGACTTCCTGTTCATTCACCACCTTAAAACCAAGATGCTCATAGAAAGGCCTTGCGGTAATACTTACTTCAGAGAAATATCTCGATATACCACGAACTCGACCCACAGTGAAAACATGTTCCATCAACGCTTTCCCTACCCCCTTCCCTTGATATTCGTGGTGACAGAAAAAGTGATCAATCAAGCCACTTGGTTGCAGGTCAGTATAGCCAACTACGCAACCATCGAGTTCAGCCACAAAGGGTTGTAACCCATTCATACGCTTTTGCCATAACGCAAAGTCAAAGCTACTGGGTGCCCAAGCTTCGACTTGCTGTTGAGAATAATCTCGAACATTCACGTTACGTACGGTATGAAAGAAGATCTCCCACAGTGCTTTGTCATCACTCGCTTGATAGTTTCGAATTCTAACCACAACATACTCCTTTTTGTCTTAAGTCCTTTCTGAGGTGCAAATAAACAGCTGAATCAGCAAGCTTTATAACCTAACAGCCTCAGCTTTAGAACAAGATATCAACGATAAAACACAGCCAACCAGATCGTCACCGTATCTTTATCTGTACCAATAACCTTGTGCTTTTCTCTCGCAGCAATGTTGATGTAATCCCCTTTAGACAAGGTAACAACGCGTCCATCTTCAAACTCGATGACGCCTTGACCTTCAATCACCATCACCCATTCATTCTCGTCTTGATCATACCAACCCCCTTCCGGGGAGCTGTGCCCATGCGACAATATTCTTTCAATTCGAACACTATCGTTGGCAATCAGGTCATTGAATATCTCATTAGGTATTGATGAAGGAACATCATTGTAAATGTTTGGCATCAAGCTCTCCTAGCTAGCATTGAATTGATTAACAACTTGGGCCTTAACTGCACTGTAAACCTAAGCAGCGGCACTCTTTTTGAAGTAAAAACGGTAATAGCCCACCAAGTTACTGCAGATAAACAGCGCCTCCATAACAACCGCTGTTGGCGAGCCAACTAAGTAATTGTGAATCAACCAAAAGCTGGTTCCGATGATCATCAATTCTCTTAATCGACGGTCATCCTTATTGAAGGCTGCAAAGGTTTGAAATACGGAGGCAAAGCAACTCAATATGCTGGTTAGCCCCGAGTAAGTCACTGCGGTTGCGACCACCGACATCGAACAAAACAAATATTTAAACTTAGACGAGGTAGAAAATGCGCTCGTCAAATAGCGAATCGTGGCAATCGTCATTAAGCTCGCCGCTGTCCATTGTTCAAGAAGGATAAAGTGACTCGAAATAAGAACGCCAGCAAAGAACAGACAAGTGACGATTTTCTTCCTTTCCTTGAATTGGAATGACAGAAGATCAAAACAAATGGCTATCGCGACTAATACTTGGGAAAGATAAAAGGCAGACACGGTGATTCCTTCAATAATAACATTCCGCCCTAGCCGCTTCTTTCACGGTGAATAATCGAATAAAACATACTAGGCGGTTACAACAAAACAGAGCAAACAGCGCTCTAAAGCTTCTATAAAAATCTAAAGCTTCAACACACCACTAATCACAGTGGTCGCAGAGCCGATTAACTTTATTCGCCCATTAGCCAATAATTCAGTCGACATATAGCCACCACGACGAGACGCCTGATAAGCACTGAAACTGCTTTTGTTGAGCTTTTCTGCCCAGTGTTGCGTCAATGCGCAATGTGCCGAGCCAGTCACAGGATCTTCATTAACCCCAACCCAAGGTGCAAAGTAGCGAGAAACAAAATCAAGTTCCGTATTTGCTGCCAATGCTGTCACCACTACACCTCGCCCTTGAATACCTTTTAACGCATCAAAGTTTGGTGAAAGCTCCAATAACACTTGTTCGTTGGAAACTTCGATTAACTGCTTAGAGTCAAATTCTCTGAATGAAACTACTTGATGCGGATCTAAACCTAGGTGTTCAAGCAGCGTGAGGTTGGGTTCAGAACGCAATGATAGCTGTGTACTAGGAAAATCAAGCTCGATAGACGATTCACAAACGGCGGCAGATAATTCCCCAGATAAGGTGTTAAACACGACCTTATCACCTGTCTCAAGCAGTCCTTGTTCTTTCATCACATGAACCGTTGCCAGTGTGCCATGTCCACACAGCTTCACTTCGACTTCGGGAGTGAACCATTTAAGCGTCATAGTGTTAAGCGCGAGAAAAGCCGTTTCAGATACCGCCATCTCTTCAGCGATTGAAAACATTAACGACTCATCCAACGGCTCTTTGGAGATACAGACCCCGGCAGGGTTCCCTTTAAACGCTTGAGTTGTAAACGAATCTACTTGATATATCTCTAAATCCACAATGGCTCCTAAATGCACAACATTTCCCAAACCGGCAATCATGGCTCGTTGGGACATAACCTAGATATTGCTGCCCACAATAAGCACAATCACCTTGTGCTACAAGTCTTTAGCAACAACTTTATCGATACTTATTGAGAAACGAAACAAATGATAAACAAAACGTTATAGAAGTGTTTTTAGGGATAAAAGAACATTGAACATAAGAGTAAATCGCGATGGCAAAACAAAGGAATAACGACGATTAATGCGAGCGAGAACCCGAAAAAGGTAATCACCGCATCATTATTTAATGCTTAATATTTGCATAATAACTTGTAAGAATGGATATTATGATGAATATTAATTTAAATAATCCATTCACGGACAATAAACTGGAATACGTACTTGTGTTGAATACGATACGACGGAGTCATCCTTGCCTCACACGATAAAGGTTCGGTATCAAGTAGGAGTAGCAAGTTGCTATTTGCATGAAATGCATGAAGTTGAAGTTAAATTAAGTGCCTAAATTTGAATCATGTTGCAAATTTTGGGCTACGATTTAGTTATCACGTACGAAAGGGAATCCGTCAGTGAAAGCGTTTTGCGTATCAATACTTGCGTCAACATCCTTTTTGGCTAGCCCTGTATTTGGCCAGCAGCATGATATTTATCTCTACAATTGGGATGAATTTTTATCTGACAGCGTCGTTACCCAGTTGAGTGATACCTACGGCATCTCACTAAAGCAGCAATATTTTTCTGACGAGTCCATTCGTGATGAAGTGCTATTGAGTGAACGACGAGGTGCGTTTGAATTGGTTGTCATTGAAAGTATTAAACTGAAAGCGCTGGCTAAACAGAACTTATTCCACAACCTGAGCGACTTGCAGCAATCCCTTTCAAGCAACTTTGACTCAAGATGGGTGGATGGGTGTGGCGAATATGGAATCCCCTACGCTTGGGGGACATCCGGCATCTTATACCGAAGCGGAAAAGTTGAGACTCCCAAGTCTTGGGGCGCTCTTCTAGACCCTGAAACCAAAACCAGCGGCCGAATCAGCATGTATTATGAGCCTACGGATTTGGTGAGTGCTGCGCTTCTGATGAATCAATTTGAGCCGTTTACCAACAACGAACAAGAACTTCGAGTCGCTTACAAAACGCTACAAGCACAGAAGCCTCACCTTGAAAGTAATGAATACGTTGTCGATTATATTCGTCATCCCGAACACTTAGCCAACATCGACCTCGCCTACGGATACTCAGGTGACAGCTATGTGCTTAATGATGCCGAACCTGAGGCATCTTGGGCCTACACAGTGCCTCTAGAAGGAACAACCTTATGGTTAGAGTGTATGGCTGCAATTAACAACGGAGAGCGATCTCCACAGGCAACCACGATTCTCTCCTTCTTATCGCAACCCGAAATCGCCGCTCAAAACGCAATGGATTCATGGTTTGCAACGCCAAGTTCAAAAGCAAAAGCACTCACTTCTCAGGAGTATCAAAACGATCCCGAGCTTTTCCCGAATAAAGAAGTATTAGATCGCAGCTACCTTTATCAGCCGTTAGAACCGAGTAGCATTCAAATTCGCAATCGTATTGTCGACAGTTTGAGATAACTCATGCCAGTATTGAAGAAGCTCTATTTTGTACTTTTACCAACGCTGACATTTGTGCTCCTGATAGCAGGAATCGTGATGTACAACTTCGCATCAAATCATGCTAAGCACATGTATTTGGACAAGGTGCAATCTGATGTGAACACCGCTTTAGTCGCGGCGGAATACGAGCAGCTCGGCTTGTCCTTACTAGTTAAAGATATCGGTTCTTCGTTGCAGTTCCTCCGCTACATTCAAAATCCTGGCGACTACACGACTCTATCGCTATTGGAAAAACGAGTACTCCGAGTATTAAGCCAGAATCACGTCAATCAATTTGGGCAACGCAATGTTTATATCGTGGACCCTAAGTTCAAATTAACGCTTTCGACTCTCAGAGCCGATCCTTTCGAGGGGCTAAAGATCCCTGACAAGATTTACGAAAGAGTCTTCGATATATACACCTCGTTAATAAGCAAAAATGAACTCTCCTACGAAGGCTTCTCTTATATCTCGATCAGTGGAGAGCTCAGATACTCGTATGTTGCAGCAATTGACCCTTACCTCCTTCCTCAAGACAAACGTGCAAGTAACAGTTTAAATCGCTACATCTTGATTGCTGATGGGCCTCTGATGCAACTCTCTAGCCTGCTAATCAAATACAATGACGATGACAATATTCAGTTCTTAATCGAGCCATCCTCAGACGCTGCCAACATTGAAAATACCCAATTCGTTATCAAATCAATTGAGCAAACCCAAGATAATATCAATGTGCAGATGACCAGCCGACATCTCATCGCGCAAGTAAATATTCGAGAACAAAAGTTCAACCATGAGAAAGCCATCATCGCTAAACAAACCTTGTTAGGTGGCTTTGGTACTCTCTTTACGATCATGTTGATCGTACATTTAGTGGTACGTTACCAACTCGTGCGACCGCTTAAAGACTTACTTCAAGAGATATCGATCGGCGGGCTCAAACTTAGATACTTCAAACGCTCATCAGGGCAAAGTGAAATTGATGGTTTAAAGAACGCGTACATAGACTCATTAACAGAGTTGAAGTTCGAAGCCGAATTCGACCAACTCACCAAGCTAGCTAACCGACGCTCTTTCATCAGACACCTTGATGTACGACTAAAAAGCTCGATGAGCCCACACTGCTATGTGGTTTGTTGGGACATCATCGATTTTCGTAAAATTAACGATCTCTACGGGGCAAAAGTTGGTGATAATGTACTGATAAGCTTAGCTAAAGCACTGAAAGAGACACTACAAAACCAACAAGCCTCTTTGGGCTTTAGTTGCAGTGATTACTCTTTAGCCAGACTGGGAGGGAATCAGTTTATCGCGATCTTGGAGATGGGTAAGAACCAAGTGATAAACGAAGAAATTGAGAACATCAACAATACGCTGACCGGCACCACCTTCCTTGACTACTATGGGTTTCGATTATCACTCGCAACAGGTGTTTTACCGCTCGACACGCCAAAGTTCGATGAGATTTGGCACCGGTGCATCGATGAAATGTTAGCTAATGCGAAGTCTCATAGTGATGGCGAAAGTCATATTGTTTATGGCGAAGAGTTGTTACATACCTTGGAACGCCATGACGTTGTAGAGAAAAGACTCTTAGAGTGCTGCGAAAGTGACAACTTTGAACTTCGCTTTATGCCTATTTTTAACGCCAAGACACTTCAGATAGATGGCGCGGAGTGCCTGATTCGTTGCCCAGCCTTATTCGATATCGATGCGGGACCAGAAGAATTTATCCCAGTTGCAGAAAAGAGTAACCTTATTGCCAGGCTCGACATGTGGGTCATTGGCACCGCGATCAAAAGCTATAAAGAGCTTTCAGAACTTCATAAATACAAGGGCACTCTGTCAATTAATATCTCGGCGATGGAGCTCTACAACCGTAATTTTGCCGACAATATCCGTAAAGTACTCGAACGTTATCAAGTGCCACCTGGCAACATTATTATAGAGATTACCGAGACCAGTTACGTGAAAAGTACCAAGCTTACGGTGCAGACTATCGAGAGCCTCAGAAGCTTAGGTTTAAAGGTCTCCCTTGACGATTTTGGTACGGGCTACACAGCGTTTAACCAACTTCTCCACTACCCTGTGGATGAGCTCAAAATTGATAAGAGCTTTATCGATAACATGGTAGACGACAAGGCCGACCGCAAGATGGTCGAATCTATGGTTAACTTAGGCCACTCTTGTGACACGCTAGTCGTCGGAGAAGGTGTTGAGTCGATAGAACAGTATCATTACCTCAGAAAAGCCAACTGTAACCTAATACAAGGCTACTTCTTCAGTCAGCCACTCACTTATCTGGAATTCATCGAGTTTGTTCGAAACCATAACCCGCAAGCAATTTTAAACCCGCAGTCTGTTAGCAGTTCGAGATCTAACGAGCGAATCGTTGCACTCACTCAAAAGCAGTAACCTTAAACCTAAACCTAAACCTCAAAGCCTCTCTTCCTATTCAAGCGCGGAAAGCCACTATAGCTATAACTAGTAGTAGAACTATCTTCATCAGAGCAGGAGCTCTCTATTGGCTGCACATTGAATGAGGAGGCAAATAAAGAATGGCAAAAGCCATGATAGTGAAGCGGGAGAATGGTGAGCGTACAGTCAACAAAACCTAATGATCTAACTTATCGCTGATGCGGGGATTAACTCTGCATCGTCGTTAGTAGCTCCATCATATCTTTAGAGCTGATGTTCTTCTTATGCCTGACTACAGCGTCAATCATCAATTCTAAATTCCCCGCAGAGATATAATCCTTAAGCACGTCATTGAATTTTTCCTGTATCTCATCACTTGTGTACAATTGCTCAGGAATGAAGAATAGAAACTGACTGCCACTACTACGAAACGAGATAGTACTTTCCGGTACCTTTGCCGTCAGGGACTTAGCAGCTGAACTCACCACCAAGTCTCCATATTCAAGTCCATACTTTTGGTTTATCTCACTAAGGTTTCTGATTCTTACAAAGTAAAGGTCGAAATTACCGTTTGTTGGATAGCTGTTCTTAACAAACTGCATGAGCGAGACTCGATTGCGAAAGCCAGTAATGAAGTCGGTAGAATGAAGTTTTCGTTTGATTGCAAAGTCGACGTAAAAAATCGCTCCTGTCACAAGCAGTAGCAACACCAGAAATACGCTGCTTATCTGATGCATCATCACCAACTTGTCGACCATTGTGGTGTTTTCTTCAATAACCGGGCTTTGGAGTCGAAACTTTTCGTTAATAAATTCGACCAGCGTGTTGTAACAAATATCAATTTTCTTCTGCAGTGATTCCTTAGGCAAAGCGCCTTGATTCACCAACTTAATTGAGGATTCTAACGACTTAAACTTTTCAAACTCTGCGGTAAAGTACGGTTTAAAGTTTGCTGAGCGAATAAAATTGGACGATTCAGTGCTGTTGATCAGAATATCAAAACGACTCCAAGTAATGTCATATGCCAACCAAAGTTCATCATAATCAATCGTCTTTGCATGGCTAACCATCAAGAAGTTTGCATACTCTTTGACGAGTTGAAAAACAAACCAAGTGGCCTCATTTTGGCGATTAGAAAAGCTCTTGTTGATGTCATTAATTCGAGTAACGCTGTAGATATTGACGGATAGAACAACCACGGCCAAAGACAAAACAACGACTTTGATTGCGGCCATAGACAACAGCTTCTTCATAATTAGCCTCTACAGGTGAATATCACGAATCTGCCAAATCATCTTGGCATGGAAATCAGGGGTATTAGTTTCAGGGTTCGCAGAGAGTGGGTAAATCAACCAAAACGGGCCTTTTTCTCTCACAGACATAAACTCACCATTCTTTTTAATCGCAATGATGGGGTCATAGGTATCAAAATCTTCTTTGGGCACCGCAATTTTATAGTCATTCAATGCCACAAAAGTAACTTGTGATGATATCGGTAAATCCATATTTCCAAGCACCGTTTGTAACGTCACGCCACTATAAACGGTCAGACCCTCGACCCAAGGCAAGGTGGTAGTAATTTCTTTTTGAGGAAGTGACAGGAGTTGCTCTCTACTAAAACCATGCTTTTGCCCAGAGTGGTCGAAAACCGTTAACTCTGAGGCTGCAAAAATCGAAAACGAGCAAAGCCAAAGCATCAACAAGAATACAGTTCTCATTCTAAACTCCATTTAAAAAGGTCACTAATTTGAGTCTAGTATAAATTGACCATTTAACTTGTACCGATACCACTCAGATTGATTGGTATCACTTTATTCCGAATGCTCCTACACCTCGCTGTTTTTCAATAACTTCGCCATTTCTCTGTCTCTTCCATCACCGCTCTCGTTCAGCGCTCCCTACCCGCTTGACGTATTTCTTCTCGACTGGTTAGTAAGAAAAACTCGTATTTTACTCTGCGTAAGTAAACCAATCAGCCTTATGAATACGTATCAAACAACAAAATTAACAATAAATATGAGTAAGTAAGTAGCGAGAATGCTGGTTGCTGCATAACCTTTAATCGAACGTAAGCAGCTTTAAGAGACTTAATAACGAGTTCCAGTCGTTTCTACTTCACCAGTTGATCTCGTGTATTGATCTTAGAAAGCTTACTCATTTCATAATCAAGGGAATCGAGAATGAGTTTGAATATAAAAAAATTTAACCCCATGGCGACACTTTCTACCCTAGTAATGACGCTTGTCATGTTTCCTGTTTCTGCTGAAGTTAATCAAGAACAATTCGAATTAGGTAAACAAAAAGCCAAAGTGTGTATGACCTGTCATGGCGCTGATGGCATCTCAACACAAGATCCCTACCCGAACCTTCGCGGTCAAAAAGTGGGTTATCTCATCTCTTCATTGAAAGATTACCAGACTCGAGAAAGAACCAGTGGCTTAGCGATTCTCATGCAACAACAAGCCGACACGCTCTCAGACCAAGACATCCGTGACATTTCCTATTTCTATTCTGTGCTCGGCAACGAAGCAGGCTCGCTCAGCGATTCAAATTAAGTCAGCGATTCAAAACCTCTAGGCAAGGAGCCTTGTTATGGAACAAGTGACAACGCAATACAGCATTAAGGTCGTGAAGTACTTCATCATTGCATCCTTAGTGTGGGCGATTGTAGGTATGATCATCGGCGTGATTCTCGCCGCGCAATTATATTGGCCAGTCTTAAACTTTGATTCTCAGTATTTCCAATTTGGTCGACTGCGTCCGCTACATACCTCTGGAGTAATTTACGGCTTCGTCGTGAATATCTTGATGGGGACGTCTTTGTACATTGCCCAGCGAACAGGCCATTGTGACTTGTTCAACAAAAGCCTTTCATGGATGGTATTTTGGGGCTGGCAATTCATCCTGTTACTTGCGGTCATTTCCTTACCCGCAGGCCACACTACTTCAAAAGAGTATGCGGAGCTTGAATGGCCAATCGACTTGATGATTGTGTTGGTTTGGGTGCTGTACGCGGTGTTGTTCTTTGGCACCCTTGCTAAACGAAAGGTCAGCCATATCTTTGTGGCTAACTGGTTCTTTGCTGCATTCATTATCGTCGTTGCAATGATTTTCATCGTGAACAACCTCGCGATGCCTGTGTTGGCGATGAAGTCCTACTCTGTGTTTGCAGGCGCTCAAGATGCGATTGTTCAATGGTGGTGGGGACATAATGCCGTCGGTTTCTTGCTGACCGCTGGTGTGATTGGTATGAACTACTATTTCATACCCAAAGCGGCGGATCGACCTATCTACTCGTACCGTTTGTCTGTGATCCATTTCTGGGGCTTGGTCGGCTTTTACACGTGGGCCGGAACGCACCATTTGGTTTATTCTTCTGTTCCCATCTGGATTCAGAACATCGGCATCGTTATGTCTTTGATCCTGTGGCTCCCTTCTTGGGCAGGCGCGTTCAATAGCGCAATGACCCTCCTACAAAATAAAGAAAAGCTGAAGTCCGACTACATTCTTTTATTCTTTTTCTCAGCGATTCTTTACTACTGCTTGGCAACATTCGAAGGTCCGCTACTCGCTATTCGCTGGTTCAACATGGTGGCACACAACACCGAATGGATCATCGGGCACGTACATTCCGCGGCTCTCGGATGGGTTGGGATGTCAGGGATAGCGGTTTTTTACTACTTCATTCCACGCTTATGGGACCAAACCGATCTATGGTCACGACGACTGATTAAATGGCACTTTTGGCTTGCTCATGCTGGCGTCGCCGTCTATGCAATAGCACTTTGGATCGCAGGCATCGGCGAGGGATATATGTGGCTCGCTCAAAATGAAAATGGCGAACTGATTTACAGTTTTGTAGAAGCTATGGACTTTAAAGCACCTTGGCTATTCATGCGTTTCTTTGGTGGCGCGCTGTTTGTACTTGGATTGTTCTTAATGGCTTTCAACTTGTACAAAACGGTTCGTATGCCCGTAACAAATGATGCTAAACACACTGTTAATGAAGGAGCTTAAATGATGAGTAAAGACTTTACACATTCAATCGTCATTTTAATTTTGACCACTGTTGTCGTGGCCTCCTTCTCTTTATTGGTCTGGGTAGTGCCAAGCATTGTCCGTGGCGATGATATTGCCAAAGGCAGCTTAGCGATGCCTCTCACACCGATTGAGTTAGCAGGCCGAGACATATACATCAGTGAAGGCTGCCATGTTTGTCACACACAAATGGTTCGCCCTCTAGAGCCAGAAGTGAAGCGTAATGGTCGCCCGAACCAAGAAGCAGACGATATCTATGAGTTTCCTAACTTGTGGGGCTCTAAACGTACTGGTCCTGACCTCACTAACTTAGGTAGAAAGTATTCTGACCAATGGCATGCTATTCACTTAATTGACCCTCGAAAAGTCGTACCGACCTCGATCATGCCCTCTTACCCGTGGCTATTTGAGCAGACTCTGACTGGCGATGATATTAGCGCCAAAATGGAAGTGTTACGTACCTTAGGTGTGCCTTATACCGATCAAGAAATTGGTGATGCCCGTTTGCAAGTAAGAGGCAAAACCAAAGGTGAAGCTCTGATTCGCTATTTACAAAGCCTGGGTAAAGATACGTCACAGGAGGTATCACAATGAGCACATTCTGGAATCTATGGGCGGTACTCTTAACCTTAATATTCTTTGTTCTGATGGTGTCTGTTGTCGTTAAATACTGGCGTAGCAATCACAAGGCCGATCACGACCACACCATTGGCACCTTTGATGGTATTGAAGAGAAAGATGCGCCTCCACCTAAGCTGTTATTTATCAGTTATGCAGTGGCATTTCTTTTGTCTGCGGGTTATTTGGTGCTCTACCCCGGGCTTGGAGAATGGGAAGGCTTAGTCGATTGGGAACAAAGCGACGATAAGCTCAGTTCACCATCCACCACTCTCAATGAGCAATTTGCACAAACCAGCGAAACCACGTTAGAGGGATTAGCTGCTGTCCCAGAGATCGTGAACAGCGGTAGGATTCTATTCCAAACTCACTGTGCCGCTTGTCACCGAGATAATGCACAAGGTCAGAAACACTTCCCTAATCTTATCGACCAAGAATGGTTATACGGCGGCAGTGATGAAGCTGTGATCCATTCGATTGCCAAAGGGCGAAATGGAGCGATGCCGGGTTGGAGTGAAATCATGCGCCCAGACGAGGTGGCAAAAGTCTCCTACTATCTAGCCTCCCTCAACCAACGTCATACCGATGTGCCGGAGATTAAAGTCGAGCTCGGTAAAACCTTGTTCGTCCAATACTGTTCGTCTTGTCATGCCGATGGTGCTGTCGCTAACCCAGCGATTGGCGTACCTGATCTTTCCGATGATATCTGGCTTCACGGAGGGAGTATTGAAGAGATTCAGCACACCATCAATTACGGTTTGAACAACCTAATGCCTGCGTTTGATGAGCAGCTCAGTGAGAACGAGATACTCGCGCTTGGGGCTTATATCCGACACGCTGGTGACGTAGAGCAACAACGGCTCGCGAGTTTGAAAGCATCATCTGTTGAGCGCGGAGAATATCTCGCTTATGCCGGTGACTGTGTGGCTTGTCATAGTGCAGAAGGTGGCGAACCCTTTGCTGGCGGCCTACCCTTTGTCACCCCCTTCGGCACCGTGTATTCAACCAACATAACGCCACACACTACCGAAGGTATTGGGACTTATGACTTCGACGATTTCCGAGCTGCGTTAGTTGCAGGTAAAGGTAAGAATGGTTACCTGTACCCTGCAATGCCCTACACCTCTTATCAATACCTCACCGACCAAGACATGGTCGATTTGTGGGAATACATGCAGTCAATCACTGCCGTGCCACGACGCAATGATGACAACAGCATGATGTTTCCATCCAATATTCGCTTAGGTTTGCTTGGCTGGAACATCGTATTTATGGATACAGACCCTATTGATTATGAAGTACCAGAAGAGCTCAAAGGAGAAATTGAGGATGTCGATAAGTGGCAACAAGGCAAATATTGGGTCGCAGGACTTGGTCACTGTTCGGAGTGCCATACACCTCGAAATATTGCCCAAGCACTGATACCAGAACGTATTTTCCAAGGTAACTTGATCGACGGTTGGAACGCGCCTGATATGACAGCCAATGAGCTCTATATCGATGGTTGGGATGAAGCAACACTCACAGACTTTTTACACACAGGACATTCAGACAAAGGCACCGCTTTTGCGGGTATGGCTGATGTAGTGAAAAACAGCCTAAGCTTGATGACGCGTGAAGATATTGAGTCGATGTCCTATTACCTACTCAGTGGAGACATCAACAACACCATTGCCAGTGATGCCGTTCAGTTACAGCCTAAAGGGTTTGATGAAGCTGCGTATGCCAGTGAAATCTACACCACGTATCGTCAGACCTGTGGGGCCTGTCATGGTGACGATGGTAAAGGTCGCGATCCAATCGCCCCTACTCTGTTGAACAACGGTATTATCATGCACAGCGACCCATTCAATACCATTGCGGTAACGGTGCGCGGCTTGCAACCCACCTATCTCGACAAAGACAGAAATTTCATGCCAATGGCAAGTTTTGAGGATGTACTGTCGGATCAACGCTTAGCTGAGTTAATCACGTTTGTGCGTTTAAACCTTGGCGACAGAAATGAACCGGTCACGGCTGAGCATGTTCGAGAGGTAAGAGAAACACTTGAAGCAGCAGGCTATGCAGGTGGATTACACACCACACCTGAAATGTACGAAAATCGAGATAAGAACATTAACATACGATAGGCGCTGTAGCTGTGCGTAGCCGATTGGCCCAACAAGCAGCGAACAGCACGTAACTTTTATGTTTGCCTAACAAGCCAAAAGGAGACCACTGTGTCTCCTTTTCTTTTGCCCAAACCCAAGTTTTCGATACTTTGCCGTACAACACAATTGTAACTAACTGATTACACAATTAAGCAGAGCTGCACATAATGCGATCAATCTCGCAGAACAAAGATGACACCAAGTGCATAATATGCAAAATTTTCTAAAGATGTACTAAGGACAGTTATGGATACAACTACACTCATCTACGATACGTTGGAAGGCCTGTCGAGCGCAAAGCCTCAGCAACACGCTCAAATCCGCCAAAATCTATATAACCAATTAGATTTATCATTTGAGAAGCAGTTGGCTTTGTATTCATCAGTTCTTGGTCCAGCAAGTGCTGGTAGATTGACCGATTTGGATAGTGCAGTGATGTCTGCACGCAAGATTGTTGGCTTAGAAAACAGCTAAGCAATCTTCAACCTATCTCAACTTTAACGCTGCCATTGTGCAGCGTTTTTTTATGGACGCTATTTACGATAAGTAAGGTTGGTTACGATAAATGCTGTTAGTTGCGATAAATACGGTTAGTTGCGATAAACGCGGTTAAGAAGATAAGTGCAGTTGGGTCTGTTTTTCAAGTTACACGCATTCTCATTTGGTTAATCTTATGTTCCATTTTTAACAGGTGTGTAACCACAATAATGGCGCTAATGTTAGTAGCACGTTAACCACACATCGGATGGAAGAATCATGAGAGTACTTATTGAATATACACAAACAGGCAAATACCGTGATCATGCGTGGGAAGCATTAACGATTCGTTCAAAAGGCGAAATTCAAGCTGTAACTCCCTCTTATGCGGCTCAGCTTATCGAACAGAACCGCGCCAGCTTATCGACCACTGAAAATCAAGATATCGTCATCCAACCTTAATGGCTTCAAGGGCTACCCCTCCTAGTTCCTTAAATCGAATAGTTCGATGACATAAAAAAACGCTGCATGGGTGCAGCGTTTTCTTGTTTCTGGCGTATCGTATTTCTAACGTAGATAGTTTCTAAAGTAGAAAGCTTCTAACGCATCTTGTTTCTAGTGCAAATAGCTTGATTACTTTGGCAGATTTTCTAACGCTTCAACCATCGTCATCAATTTATCGACAATCCTTTCGCCGTCTACTCGCAAGCCATTGTGTTCATATTCATTGGTGATCCACGCTTTCGAGTTAGGAATGTTCGCCAATGTTTCACGGCTGTAATCCAACTCAACGTACATGTCATCGGCGTAAACGGCACACGCCATTGGCACTGTATTCTTGCTCAACTGCTCTGCGTTGTACAAAGTGCCCCAGTCCGACTTTTCAGCCAACATGTTCGCGGCTTCACGCAGTGGCTTTAGCGTTTCAAGTTGGTCGAACATCCATGGGTACACCATTTCACCAGTAAACCAGAACTCACTGCCCGATTGGTAGTTGAAGTGTGGGTACTGCTCACGAACACGATGTGCAGACCAGTTAGACGCTGTACCTTGACAGTAAATCGATTCATGCAAGATTGCGTAAATTGGGTTAGTTAAGTAACCCTGCTCTTGCTGCATTTGATTTAGGTAGCTGTAGCTCAGCTGTCTGTTACCGTTCACTTCAACAAACGCACTCTCCAGTGTGAAATACATTGGAAGGTTTGCTTCGCCGCCACCAAGATTAATACCTATTAGCTGGAACTGTTCAACTGTGAACACCTGACCGTTTGGCAGTCTCACATCGTTGTTGAGCAGGTAATCAGAGATCTCGCGACACATAGCTTGTGCTTGTGGGAACTGAGCAAAGAAAGCTCTGTTTTTGTCTTCTACACGCTTGTAAGTCGCACGATAAACATCGTCAGCTTCTCGTTCAATAGAAGGAATGCCGCCCGTCACATAACAACGCTGCAAGCTCTGTGGGAACAGTGACAAATAGCTCAGTGTACAGAAGCCACCAAAGCTCTGTCCAATCGTCGACCACTGCTTAACACCAAATTGCTCACGAATCGCTTCGGCATCACGAACAATGTTGTCGGCCCTGAAGTGCGTCAAATATTCAGCTTGTTGCTCTGGAGACAGATGCGCCAAGGTTTCATGGCTGATTACCGTGCTATTGCCAGTGCCACGCTGATCAAGAAGCAGAACGCGGTAGTTTTGTAAGGCACGTTTCATCCAACCTGATTCTCCACTTACACGAGGAGAAGGAAAGCCTGGACCACCCTGAAAGTAGATAAGCCACGGGAGTTCTTGGCTGTCTTTTGCTAGATCGACAACTTCACGAGCGAATACTTGAATCTGCTGCCCATCTTTCGCTTGATAATCGAGTGGTAGTTCAAAATAGTGCTGACGATACAGGGTGGTTCCATCTATAAACTTAGCTTGCACGCTTCATTCCTTTTTATCTGATTCTAATGTCATCGGTACGAATAAAAGTAGCGCCCTATGGCACACATAGGTAGCAAGATACGCATAGTAGCTCGTAAATGAAACCGTTTGTTTAGCATGAATGTGAAGGTGCTTCATTTGATTGCTCAAGGAGTGTTCGTATCGTTATAACCTGTGTCAAAACGGCGCGTTTTTGAGGCTTTATCAAGGGATGAGTAAATAGAGAAACAGGAAAATAAAAAGAGCTTAACGAGGTGAGGATACGTTAAGCTCTTTTGGTGTTATCTGATGTTTCTGTTGCGGTAAGTTCAATCAACTATGAGGCGACTAACTCTCCTGCACCTTGAATTGAACGTTGGCTGTTTTCAACAAGGATAGCCGTCGCCGTTTCTTTCAACGCGCCCCACTCTCCATCGTCAACTTCAATGCCCTCGTTCCACGCCTTCTCTTGAGTTTTAAAAAGCGCTTCCGATTCAATGTGTGTTTGGTAGCCATCTGACAAACGTTCGATATCGAAATCCTGGACGGAAAGCTCGATGGTCATATTGTGGATATGATCGTCCGATGCCAGAGGCAAATCTGATAAAAACAGTTCTGGTGCAACGCAACCACGGTTAAGCACATACAAGGTGCTCTTAGGATTTGAGCCATTATCCCAACGTGCGGTACATGCGATGCCTTTCGCTGCCAGTTTTACAAGCTCACTGTACGCTAACCAACGGTTATGGCAGTTGTTTAGCTCGATTTTCAGCGTCTTTTTACCGACCATTTTTTCAATGGCGTAATCCATCACCACAGGAAGATGACACGCTAAGCTCGCCTTGTGCAGGTCCACTTCAACTGTGTTGTCGCTTGTCACTTGGATGTCTACAGGGCAATCGTCTTCTAGCCCCATAAAGTTGCTCGCATTGTTAAAATGACGAACACCATCCAAACCAACCATTTGTAAATCTGCCACCATGTTCGCTATCACATCGGCTTCACCACATGTACGACGCATACCCAGAAAGGCTTTATTAACGGCCGCTACCAGTTCATTGTGAGAAACGATCATAACGATTTACCTCCATGTTGAGCGTTGATATGTGTAGGAACTTTATTTGAGTCAGCGATCTCCGCTTCACTTGGTAAGATTGGGAACACCCATTCGTCCTGATGAATTTCATCAAGCAACGGTGCACCTTGGAAAAACGTCACTCGTACCCAACGGTCTGAGCGAGGATCAAACTTAGTCGCTCCAAACATCGCTAGCTTACAACGCAGCAAATGCATTGGTGGCGAGTCTTGGTGCAGCACGTTCATTTGAATGTCGCCCATCGCCTTGTTACCTAACGTCCACACACGGCGCGCAATGGCACGATGCTGCGGTTGTTTAACAAGGAATTCAGCCAATGAAAGCTCTGGCGCGAATTGCAATAAAGCATGGTACAGACGGTAAGCTTGACGGCCGATATCCAACGGCAGTTCGCGCTCTTCGCCGAGTTCCTCGCCTCGAACACCGAGCCTTGGCTCTTCTTTGTCCTGAGAGCGATACCAGAACCAGTAGTTATTTTCTGCTTTCGTAAAGTCAGTCGTGATCGCCCAACGATACTTTTCTTCTAACACAACCAATAGGTCTTGGATCTTTTTGCCACTAGGAAGCGAGAGTGTTTCGCTACAATTCATTTGCTCTTGATGGGCGTCCACTAATTCTGGGTACAATTCCATCAAGCATGAGATAAGGATTTCTTGGGCTTCCATACTCATGTGCTTAGATTGTTCAACTAACTGCGCCCATGTATCGCAATGGTTTACAGAAGCTTCTAGTGACTGTTCTGCGTGTTTCAACTCATCAACAGCGGTTTTGTTCAACTCTTGCTGATTTTCATTGATGGTAACAACTTGTTCTAAATGACAAATCGCTTTTTTAACTAATGTACGTAGGGGCTCAATCAATGCCGTATCCGTGTGATTAGCTAACACGTCAGCTAATGCATGCTCACGGGTTGTCATCCATTGATCGACAATACTTGGGTGGTTAATCAGATATGGCGCCATGCCTAAACCAGTCGCATTACCAACACCAAGGTAACGCTGTAATCCTCTATGCAAGGTAATCGCTTGTTCACCGCCTTGTTGCTCCGCTAGGTAATGAACCCAATCTAGGCTGAACTCACGCAGCATATAAACAGCACACATTTGAGCACTGAACGATTGATTAAAATCTGGATTCTTTTCCAAGATTTTAAAGTCAGCAATACCAAACTTACCATTACCATAAACCGCTGTGGTTCGTAGGATGTAGCCAACTTCCGCTAGCTCTTTTGGCGTTGGTTGAACACCTTTAGCCAAGTGACTAACAATATGTTCAAACACTCGTACACTTTTGTTGGCACGCGCTAAAACAAGCACATTGTTAGGGTTACGGCCTGCTTCTTGTAGCGGTACATTCGCACGAAGTCTCTCAAGTAGGGTGACATCAACATCACCAAGAACCAGAGCAAACGTTACGTCCCACTTTTCAGCAATTACACGGTCATTTCGTTCGTCGTCTGCAATCTCATCGCAGAAAACAACCAAATGATAAACATGATTTGGCGTCTCTAGCTTATAGATAACATGACCAAAACCTCGAGCGTCTAATTGCCATTCATGTTTGGTCACTTTCCATTCTTGCTGCGCCATTTTACGAATCAGAGTTCTAACGAAGCTGATACGTGTTTGGTGCATTGCACCTAGCCTTTCCGGTGCCATGACGACAGTCGCGTCACGTAGTGCTGATTCAGTGTAGGTAGAACGATGTGCATCCATTTTGCTCACCACCTTATAGTTATAGGATTTTGCTAGCCATTCAGAACCGATCGTTGCTGTCTTTTGAAGCATATATAGCGACAGTATGTTGGTTAGCTTTCACGTTTTTAATCGTTATTGATATTATCGAGGCAAGCGAGCTCACCCCTTATTATTTGTCCTGACTAGATCGATTGACCTAAATACGTGCCGCCCGATGTATCTTCACCAGTACGGTTTTTATCTTCCTTTCGGAATCTTGCATCAGCCTTCTTTCAAAGGCTGATTCGTTCTTGTTTTACAGAGCCCTTTTGTTTAATAACCCTGCTCTCTAAAAACCTTGCTCTTTTGCCATCTTGATTGCGATTTGAGGCGCATTCCAAAGTGATGGCAACAAGATTAAGGACACCGGTACCGCGGTGATAACAATGAAGGATTGCAGCGCTGAAATACCGCCAGAGCCTAGGGAAATCAGAATTAACGCTGTTACCCCCATCATCACACCCCAGAAGGTACGAATAATTGCATTCGGTTCTGTCTCACCACTGATCACCACACTGATGGTGTAAGTCATTGAGTCACCGGTCGTTACGATGAAGATCGTGGTTAAGATCAAGAACAGAATTGAGATAAGCATTGGCATTGGTAGCTGCTGAGTTACCGCCAGTAACGCACCTGGTAAGTTAAAGCCTTCAAACGCTTTACTTACACTGCCTGGGTCTGCAATTTCGAACGCAAGACCAGAGCCGCCAACAATCGTGAACCAGAAGCAAGTAACAAACGGTGCAATCAAGCTAATGGTTGATACCAATTGGCGAATACTACGACCGCGTGAAATACGTGCGATGAAGATTGCCATCATTGGGCCGTAACCTAAGAACCAACCCCAGAAGAATACTGTCCACCAGCTCAACCAACCTTCGTCACCACGGTATGTTGCCATTGGGATGAAGTTGTCTATCATGCTGCCTACACCTTGGATGTAGCCATTGAAAATGAAGTTTGTTGGGCCGAAGATCAGAATGTAGACCATCAATGACATTGCTAAAATTACGTTGTAACGGCTTAGCATTTGCATTCCGCGGTTAAGACCACTTAATGCCGACAATGTGTATAGAACGATAGCGAACAGGATGATGATAAGCTGCGTCGTGAAGCCATCAGGAATATCAAACAGTGCGTTCAGTGCGTAGCTCACTTGCAAGCCTAAGAAGCCGATAGGACCAATGGTGCCCGCCGCTACTGCGACAATACAACATGCATCAATCAATGCGCCGGTGTGACCTTTCAATGCTCGCTCGCCTAAAACTGGGTAAAGCAAAATACGAGGTTTAAGCGGTAAGCCTTTGTCGTAGTGAAGGTGCATCACCACAATAGACGTTAAGCTACCGACAATAGCCCATGCTAGAAAACCCCAGTGCATGAAGGATTGCGATAAAGCATTCACCGCGCCTTGCTGTGCGTTTTCTTGTGCGCCGTACAATGGTGGTGGGCTAACGTAGTGAGCGATAGGCTCTGCTGCTGCCCAAAATACACCGCCACCTGCCAGTAGCGTACAGAAGATGATCGCCATCCAACGGAAGCCGTCCATTTCAGGTTTAGCGATGCCGCCTAGGATAACCTTGCCTGTTCGCCCTGCCGCCAGGCCAAGACCAATAAGAAAAGTCAGAAGAAGAAGCATTTGCCAGTAAGGACCGAATACTTTTACAGACCATGCAAAGCCCGTATTTACTAGGCTTGATAACAGCTCGCCATCAAATAGAGCAAGTGCCACGAACAGAGCGATAAAACCGCCGCTGTACCAAAGTGCTGGGTTGGATAGGCCTAATTTGTCTGACGTAGACTCAGACTCGTTTGTGTTGCTTTTTGCATTAATTGTTGTGTGTGCTTGACCCGCATTTAAGCTTGAAGATTTCACGCTATTGGTTAAATCAGACATACTCTGACTCCAGAGGTTTCTTTGCAGCTGTCATTTGAATGATGACTACAAGGGTGTATTTAACACCTGCCCTATTGTTTTTTGTGTTGGGCAGGCTAATCCATGTTTGGGTTACCGCGTTGCGAAATAGACCGTTGTTCCTTTTGAATAGTGAAATTGGTTTAAGCAGCACTTGCTTATTGAACGTTTGTTAGAAGGCTGCTAATTCGATGATGGCTCGCGAGAAACCGTTAACCCTTGGTTTGAGGCTCTAAGCCATCTTTCAAGAAGTTAAACCAGTTTTCTCCCAAGACTTGCCCAGCTTCAGACTCGCTGAAACCATGACGCATCAATCCGTTATATATGTTTTCCATACCCGCACTACCACAGAACCAAGGCAACGCATCTGGCCAACCTGAGTTGTTCGCAGAGCCTTCGCCGTAGTCCATTGCTTTAGACCAACGACCATTTCTCATCCATTCAAGAACGGCTTGAGGTTGGTTTAAGCATAGGTCACTGCCAATACCGAGGTGCTCTACGCCGACCATGTCAGCCGTAGTCGCAACCATCTGGCAGAAATCTTCCAAGGTACATTGGCTGCCGTTTGGTAGGTGGAATGGGTACAAGCTGAATCCGATTAAGCCGCCGCGTGCGGTTAGAGCTTTAATTACATCGTTTGATTTATTTCGTAGTGCATCATGAGCAAACGTCGGGTTCGCATGGCTGATACAAATAGGACGAGAAGACAAGTCGATAGCTTCAAGTGTTGAGCGCTCTGCACTGTGAGACATATCTATGATCATGCCCACTCGGTTCATCTCTTCGATGGCTTGTTTACCAAAGCGAGTAATACCTGTGTCGTTCTTCTCGTAGCAACCCGTCGCCAATAAGCTCTGGTTGTTGTACGTCAGTTGCATGATCAAAAGACCTTGCTTACGCATCACTTCGATAAGACCGATCTCATCGTCGATTGGAGAACAGTTTTGAGCACCAAGGAAAATGCCGACTTTGCCAGTCGCTTTTGCAGTCTCGACATCAGCCATTGAGTGAATCGGCATGATAAGGTCTGCGTTCTGCTCGAATCTTAAATTCCATTCTGCAAAGCGAGATAAGGTTTCACGAGCCGTCTCGTGGTAAACCGCGGTAGCGTGAACTGCTGTAATGCCGCTCGCCTTTAGTGTTTGGAAATATTCTCTGTTCCAATTGCAGTATTGCAATCCATCTATAACAATCCGTTGCTGGTACATAACCACTCCTATTGAAAGCTCAGTGTTCTAGCTCGGTTTTGAAAACACGCTCAAATAACATGTTTTCAAAAATGGGTTAAATCACTTGTCTAAGTTCGTTTGCTGCTTTGGTTTGAATGTTGGCCTGACTCTGTGAATCAGGCCAATTCGATAGCTGGATAGCTAGGAAGTTAATTCAGCTATCCAATTCTTATTTAGAAAGTGGATTAGTAAGGACGTTGGTAAGCCGTCTTAACCACTGTGTAGAACTCTTTCGCGTATTGACCTTGCTCACGAGGACCGAAGCTAGACTCTTTACGACCACCAAACGGTACGTGGTAATCCGTGCCTGCTGTTGGTAGGTTGACCATCACACAACCGGTCTGCGCTTGTTGCTTGAACATTGCGCTAGTACGTAGGCTCTGAGTAATGATGCCGCCTGTTAGACCGAAGCGAGTGTCGTTGGTTGTCGCAATCGCTTCTTCTAGGTCAGCGACACGAATCACACTTGCCATTGGTGCGAACACTTCTTCTTGGTTCACTTCCCAATCGTTCTTAGTGTTCAAGAACAGCGTTGGAGACATGTAGAAACCTTCGTGCTTCATACTCAAGCGTTCGCCACCAAATGCCAGCTCACCGCCGCTTTGACGTGCTCTCTCAACCCAACCTAGGTTTGCTTCAAGTTGGTTGCCATCAACGACAGGGCCCATGAACACACCCTCTTCCAGTGCGTGACCCACTTTCAGCTCGCTCATACGTTTAATCAGTGCTTCAACGTATTGGTCGTGAATGCTATCCATAACCACAAGGCGAGAAGACGCGGTACATTTTTGGCCTGCGCCAGAGAAAGAACCTGCAATCGTTGCATCAACCGCAGTTTGGATATCAGCATCGTCAGCAATAACAAGTGCGTTCTTACTGCCCATTTCTAGTTGGCATCGAACGAAGTTTGGCGCTGTAGCCGCTGCCACTTTACGACCCGTATCAACAGAACCGGTAAAGCTCACACCGTTCACTTCTTTAGAGTTGATCAGTGCATCACCTACTGTTGAACCGCTACCCAGTACAAGGTTAAACGTACCTGCAGGGATACCTTGGCGGTGGATGATCTCTGTAAGCGCGACCGCACTTGCTGGTGTTAGGTTTGCTGGTTTCCAAATAACGCTGTTACCGAAAGCCAATGCTGGAGCAATTTTCCAAGCTGCTGTTGCTGTCGGGAAGTTCCAAGGAGAGATAATGCCGATAACGCCCACCGCTTCGCGAGTCACTTCAACAGAAACACCCGGGCGTACAGAATCTGCGTTGTCACCAATTTGGCGAAGCACTTCAGCCGCAAAGTATTGGAAGAACTGACCTGCACGGTAAATCTCACCGCGACCTTCAGCAAAAGGCTTACCTTCTTCACGAGATAGCAAAGTGCCCAGCTCATCACAACGGGCAATCAGCTCATCACCAATCGCTTGAAGCACCGCTTGCTTGCGTTCAATCGGCGTTTTTTCCCACTCTGGTTGAGCGTGTTTCGCCGCTGAAATCGCTTGTTGAACTTGTTCAGCACTTGCTTGTGCAAAGTTGCCAATATTTTCAGAAATATCTGATGGGTTAATGTTCGCTACGGTGCTTACACCCGCTTGCCATTCGCCGCCAATGTAAAGTGCGTTTTCTGCTTGAACATTCTGTAAGTGAGTCATCATTCTGTCCTTGTAACGTTAGGTTGCGGTTGAGTCTGGCAACCATCGGATTAATTAATAAATTGTTAATTCATATAGAGAATAAGTATTAATTTTGTATCTAGACGTAAAACTATTCGCTTGTATTAGTAAAGATCTGCGTAGACAAACAGCTTTGATTGGCAAATTGCCTCAGTTCACAGTCCATTTATTCAGGTTGAGACGCCGATGCATAAACCACGAACTCAACCAACATCTCTTCTCTAGCTAGCCCTGCAACAACGACTGCTGCACGATTTGGATAAGGTGCGTTGAAGTATTCTCCGTATACGCTGTTTACCGTTTTCAGGTATTCACGGTCAGTCACGTAAATCAGAACCTGCAGCACAGAATCCATCGATTCGCCTGCACACTCCAAGGTATGAACAAGGTTGTTAAAAGTCTGACGCGTTTGCGCTTCAATACCGCCTTCTACTACTGCGCCCGTTTCATCGATTGGAATCTGCGCAGTGTATAGAGTGCCGTTATTAACGATTGCCCACTCTAGTGGTGCTTTTGAAGCAAAAAGAGAGGTTTTTACTGGGTGTTTTTTAGTTTGTGCGTTCACGATTCCATCCAACTTTGTAACAACTATGTTTCAAGATGGTTAAATACTGCACCTTGACGCCTGATAAATCTAACGGTAAATTTTGTGCATTTGATAAATAAAATCTATCACCTTTCAAAAAGTAAGGTATAGCAAGGGCTAGAGAAGGATCGGAGTCATGAGTATTAAGCTACAACAGTTAAAACATTTTGTTTTAGTGGTCGAAGAAGGTGGATTTCGTGCCGCCTCTCACCGAGCAAATCGATCTCAAGCGGCACTGTCTACTTCAATAAAAGAGCTTGAGAAAATACTTGGTCAGCCACTGTTTGAAACAGGCAACAAATCTACGCTTACACCTTTTGGTGAAATATGTCTACCGAAAATCATTCAATTCTTGAATGTTTACAAAGCATTAGACAACGACTTACGTGCAGCGGCGGCTGGGCAACAAGGAAGAGTTCGAATAGCGAGCGTGCCTTCGGTGGCAGCCAAATTGATCCCTAGCGTGTTAGGGGCGTTTTGTGAGCAATACCCGAATGTAGAAGTGAGTTTGATTGATGATAATGCGGCAGGTGTAGAAGCACGATTACTCTCTGGAGAAGTAGATGTCGCCCTCGGAAACAGCTCCCATTTAGAAGAAGAGAGTATCGACTTCACCCCACTTCTTTCCGATCCTATCGGTGTGGTCTGCTTAAAGGACAACCCTATCGCCGCTCAACCTGAAGGGATCGAATGGCAAACTCTGTTAAAACAGCCCTTCATTCGTAACGGTACTTGCACCCTACTCGATCCAACACCTGCACGTATGCTCAGCGAACAAGCCCTATATTCCGTAGAAAACATTACTTCTCTGTTTTCTGTATTGGAATTAGGCATTGGGGTAACCACGCTGCCTAAGCTTGCTTTTCCAACCAATGAAACGCGTTTAGTGTGGATTCCTTTGATCGACCCGCCGTTACAGAGACAAATTGGAATATTCCGACTGTCTGACCGTACTATCTCACCCCAAGCGCAAGCTTTTCATGACTTGTGTATTCAATATCTGAGCTATGAAGCTTCATAAACAAGGTTTAGCAAATGGCAGTGCTGCACTGCCATTTGTTGCTTTAAAATACGCTTTATCTGGCCGCATCAACCACTATCAACAAGCTCTTAAGTGGAGTTTGAACTTCATAAAAACGGCTTTAACACTCTCAATTCTTCTTCTCACCTTCCAATATAACCGGCCATAAATACCTCGATGAGTAACAAAAATGCGGATAACCATTGATGTGACACAGTTTTTCCACGCTTCATGAGTAATAGATAAAAAATATATATTCCCGCGTTAATAAACGCACGCTGCTCGCTATAAATAACCAAATAGTGATGAATTAACACATCTAGAGTCCGACTCTAACTCTGATGAAAAGTTAATTTAAGTGCCTGAAAAATATAAATTGATTGCCGTCAACACACTTGGCTTGACCCTGATTTATTCGAGCAGTTATCAATACTTGAAGTTATCAGTAAATCATCTGAAATATTCATGATTATAGTGACAGAATTATTACTTTCATAAATGGAAAACACCCATTTCAAAAATGGAATTATTGATGTCGATATTTGTCGTTTTGATCACATAATTTTAGGCGTAGTTTATATTTTGTCGAAACGAGAGCGAATTAGTTTATATCGTTCTATTTCGTCAGGAGATATAAAACCAGCAAGATTATCTCTTTGTTAACAAGCAAAGTTTTATTAACAAGTAAATGCGAGTAGCAAGACATATTCAAACTGTGTTTTATATGAGCTTACACTGTTAAATATAAGGTTTTATTATGAGGCTTAATGGGATAAGTGGTGACATTCTTGTTGCTGCTAAAAGAGTTGTTCTCTGCCAAGTAGTATTAGCCGTCGGTGTAGTTTTATATGAAGTGTTTTTTGGTAATAAAGTAGATATGGAATCGTCGGCTTTGGGTATCGTTATTGCGATGCTACCTCCGCTGTTTGGTTTTATATATGCAAGCCTAAAGGTGCACAAGAATCCTAATTATAGTTTACGTGACTTAATGCAAATGAGTCGTGTCGTGAAAATAACTTATACGTTCTTAATGTTTATCTTGGCGTTCCAGTTTTTCAAATTGGATAACCCAGTAATATTGTACGCATATATTCTCACTATGGTTGGGTACTTCTTAACACCATTTATTACTGCCTCTACAAGATCGGAGTACGTGTAGTATGGATCAAGTAACTACCGCTCACGAATACATAGAGCATCACTTAACCTTCTTAACTACAGGTGATGGTTTCTGGGCGTTCAACATCGACTCGATGTTGGTATCTTGGATTACGGGTTTACTGTTTATTGGAGCGTTTCGATACGTAGTGACCAAAGGCACCAGCGGTGTTCCAGGTCGATTTCAATGTTTTATCGAACTGATATTTGATTTTGTAAACAACCTAGTAAAAGAGATTTTTCAAGCGGAGGATAAATTAATAGGGCCACTGGCATTAACCACTTTTGTTTGGGTGTTGTTAATGAACGCGGTCGATTTATTACCAATAGATTTCATACCAGCATTAAGTCGTGCAATGGGTCTAGAACACTTTAGAGATCTACCAACGGCGGACGTAAATATACCAATGTCGATGGCACTCGGTGTATTTATCTTACTGTTGACTTATACATTTAAAAATAAAGGATTGAAAGGCTTTATCAAAGAGCTTACTACGCAGCCATTTGATAACCCTCTTTTATACCCTGTTAACTTAGTTCTTGAATTAATAACATTAATTTCAAAACCTATATCACTAGGCTTACGATTATTTGGAAACATGTATGCAGGTGAGATGATATTTATTCTGATCGCATTAATGCCATGGTGGATGCAATGGGCACTGAGTGTTCCTTGGGCACTATTCCACATATTAATCGTATTCTTGCAAGCATTTATATTTATGGTACTGACCGTTGTTTATTTAGGTATGGCAACAGAAGAACACCACTAATTAATAACTAAAAAATTTAACTAACAAATTATTTATCGGAGATACAAATGGATATCGTAAGCGCAGTTTTATATGTAGCAGGTGCATTACTGATCGGTTTAGGTGCAGCAGGTGCAGCATCTGGTATTGGTAACTTAGCAGGTAAATACCTTGAAGGTGTTGCGCGTCAACCAGACCTTACTCCAATGCTTCGTACTCAATTCTTCATCATGATGGGTCTTGTGGATGCAGTACCGATGATCGGTGTTGGTATCGGTCTATACATCATCTTCGCCGTGGCTTAATCAAACCGCTTTGAAAGATCGATTTGTAAATAATCAAGATTTAGTGAGGAAGGTATGAACTTAAATGCAAGCATGTTTGGACAAGCAATCTCATTCGTGATTTTTGTTTGGCTCTGCATGAAATATGTATGGCCCCCTCTCACCGCGATGTTAGACGAGCGCCAAAAAGAAATCGCTGATGGTTTACGCCACTCAGAGAACGCTGCGAAAGAGCTAGAACTAGCAAAATCAAATGGCGCGCAACTCATCGAAGATGCAAGAAAAGATGTGACTGAACTGGTTGAACAGGGCCGAAAACGCCGCAATGAAATCATCAGCTTAGCGCAACAAGAAGCCGAGCAAGAAAAGGCACGCATCTTAGAACAAGGTAGAGCTGAGCTAGAAGGCGAACGCCAAAAGATACGCCGTGAACTTCAGGCAGATATGGCAGACGCAGTAATTCAAAGTGCACAGAAACTGATTAGCAAAAACCTAGATTCCGCAACGAACCGAGCGCTAGTTGACCAAATGATTAGCGAACTCTAAGGAGAGGCAATATGTCAGATTACACCAATATTGCTCATCCCTACGCCAAAGCATCGTTTGAATTTGCTTTAGGTGAAAACCAGTTACAAGAGTGGCACTCAATGCTGTCCATTCTTGTGGCTGTCGCGGAAGAAGAAACGATCGCTAGTCAGATTTCTTCAGCAGAAGGTGCTTCTACACACCAAACAGAAGAGCTGGCAAACCTCATCATTCATATTTGCCAAGGACTCGTTGATGACCACGTCATTAATCTTATTCGAGTCTTGGCCGAGAACGGCCGCCTTTCTGTTGTAAGAGACCTGTTTGAATTGTACTGCGAGCTAAAGGACGAACATGAACGTGTAGTGCCTGTCACTGTCACCAGTTCAGAAATGCTGACACAGGATCAAGTTACGTCACTAACAGCTGCACTTGAGAAGAAATTAGAGCGTCAGGTTGAAATGAAGCAGGTTATTGATGACACGTTAGTGGGTGGAATGGTCATCAAAGCGGGTGAAACCGTTATCGATGGTTCTTTAAACACATCAATTGACCGATTGGCTCATCAACTTCACGCGAGATAGGTAACAATTATGCAATTAAATTCAAATGAAATCAGCGATCTAATCAAAGAACGCATCTCGAAATTTAATGTGAGCACCGAGGCTCGCAATGAAGGCACTATCGTATCGGTTCGTGATGGCATCATCACAATCAATGGCCTTGCTGATGTTATGCAAGGCGAGATGATTGAGCTACCAGGTGGCAAATACGCACTCGCACTTAACCTCGATACGCACTCAGTAGGTGCGGTGGTTATGGGCCCCTACACTGACCTATCTGAAGGTATGAAAGTGAAAGGTACAGGTCGTATCTTGGAAGTCCCCGTCGGTAACGGTCTTCTTGGCCGTGTTGTGAACACATTAGGCGAGCCAATCGATGGCAAAGGCCCAGTAAGTTGTGACCGACTCGACCCTGTAGAAGTGATTGCACCCGGTGTAATCGAACGTAAGTCTGTTGATCAACCTATTCAAACTGGTTATAAAGCGGTTGATACCATGGTGCCAATCGGTCGTGGTCAACGTGAGCTTATCATTGGTGACCGTCAGACGGGTAAAACAGCGTTAGCTATCGATGCGATCATCAATCAGAAAGATTCTGGCATCAAATGTGTGTATGTGGCGATTGGCCAAAAAGCCTCCACTATCGCTAACGTGGTTCGTAAACTCGAAGACCACGATGCGCTTAAAAACACCATCGTCGTTGTGGCGTCAGCATCAGAGTCTGCAGCGCTTCAATACCTAGCCCCTTATGCGGGTTGCACCATGGGTGAATACTTCCGTGACCGCGGTGAAGATGCGCTGATCATCTATGATGACCTATCAAAACAAGCCGTTGCTTACCGTCAAATCTCATTGCTATTGAAACGCCCACCGGGTCGTGAAGCCTTCCCTGGCGACGTATTCTACCTTCACTCACGCCTACTAGAACGTGCAGCACGAGTGAATGCAGAGTATGTAGAGAAGTTCACTAACGGTGAAGTGAAAGGTCAAACTGGCTCATTAACGGCGCTTCCGATCATTGAAACTCAAGCGGGTGACGTATCAGCGTTTGTACCAACCAACGTAATCTCAATCACCGATGGTCAGGTTTTCCTTCAAACCCAATTGTTTAACTCAGGCTTACGTCCTGCAGTAGACCCAGGTATCTCGGTATCTCGTGTGGGTGGTGCGGCGCAATGCAAGATCATCAAGAAACTGTCTGGTGGTATCCGTACTTCATTAGCTCAATATCGCGAGCTGGCGGCCTTTGCTCAGTTCTCTTCTGACTTAGATGAGATGACGCGCAAACAGCTAGACCATGGTGAGCGTGTTACCGAATTAATGAAGCAAAAACAATACTCTCCAATGTCAGTCGCTGAGCAAGCAACGGTTATCTACGCAGCAGAGAAAGGCTACTTGGTCGGTGTTGAGCTAAACAACATTGCCCGTTTTGAAGAAGAGCTGATTGCTTATGCCAAAGGTCAGAACCCTGCGTTGTTCGAAAAAATCAACGCGACAGGCGATTACAATGACGAAATCGACGGTGCTCTTAAAGAGATCCTAGAAGGTTTTGTTGGGATGAAAGCTTGGTAAGTGCTCCGGTTTGTTAGCTGGAAATCAAAACAAATAGGAGCAGATTATGGCAAGTACTAAAGAAATTCGCACCAAGATAGCCAGTGTTAGTAACACTCAGAAAATCACTAGCGCAATGGAAATGGTTGCAGCAAGTAAGATGCGCAAGGTTCAAGACAACATGACGCTAACTCGCCCCTACGCCGAGAACATGCGAAAAGTTATCTCTCATGTTGCATCGGGTTCCCTGGAGTACCAGCACCCTTACCTGCAACAGCGTGAACCTAAGCGTGTCGCTTACATCATTATCTCGTCCGATCGCGGCTTGTGTGGTGGCTTGAACTCAAACTTGTTCAAGAAAGTGTTAGAAGAAATGGAGCAATGGCGCACCAAGGGAGTCGAGGTAGAAACAACCTTAGTGGGATCTAAGGCTATCTCGTTCTTCCAACGCGGCGGCAACGTTATTGCACAAACGTCAGGTCTTGGCGATACACCTAAGTTAGAAGACATCTTAGGTACGGTGAATGCGATGCTCGGGCATTACGACGAAGGTAAAATCGATAGCTTGTATCTCGTTTACAACCAGTTCGTCAACACCATGGTTCAAGCGCCAACGACCTTGCAGTTGCTCCCCCACCCTTCGGATTCTGAGGAAGGTGGTGAGCCTAAAAAAGCGCGTCGTTGGGACTACATCTATGAGCAAGCACCCAAAGACATACTCTCAGAACTGTTACATCGATACATCGAATCGCAAGTGTATCAAGGCATTGTTGAGAGCATTGCCTGTGAGCAAGCAGCCCGAATGGTCGCTATGAAAGCGGCGACTGATAACGCAGGCCAACTCATTGATGACTTGCAGTTGGTCTACAACAAGGCGCGTCAGGCTGCCATTACCCAAGAGCTGAGTGAAATAGTCTCAGGTGCCCAAGCTGTCTAGGGCTAGAAAAGACTGGGTCAAGAACAGAATTTGAGGATTTAAGAATGAGTGTTGGAAAAATAGTTAAAGTAATCGGCGCGGTGGTTGACGTCGAGTTCAGCGGCGGCAACAGCCCACGCGTTTATGATGCATTGAAAGTGACTAGCGACGAAGCAAGCTCGTTAGTATTGGAAGTACAACAACAACTGGGTAGCAATATCGTTCGTTGTATTGCAATGGGTACGTCAGATGGCTTACGTCGTGGCCTAACGGTTGAAAACACAGGCTCTCCAATCACGGTTCCTGTCGGCGAAGAAACGCTAGGCCGTATCATGAACGTGCTTGGTCAACCTATCGATGAGTGTGGTGAAATCGGTCAGAAAGAAAACTACGAGATTCACCGTGAAGCCCCTTCTTATGAAGAACAAGCAAACAGCACTGAGCTTCTAGAAACAGGCGTTAAGGTTATCGACCTTATCTGTCCATTCGCTAAGGGTGGTAAAATTGGTCTGTTCGGTGGTGCTGGTGTAGGTAAAACCGTCAACATGATGGAGCTTATCAACAACATCGCCAAAGCCCACTCAGGTCTTTCTGTATTTACCGGTGTAGGTGAGCGTACTCGTGAAGGTAACGACTTCTACTACGAGATGAAAGAAGCAGGTGTACTAGACAAAGTAGCCATGGTTTACGGTCAAATGAACGAGCCACCGGGAAACCGTCTACGTGTAGCACTTACAGGCCTAACTATGGCTGAGCGCTTCCGTGATGAAGGTCGTGACGTACTGTTGTTCATTGATAACATTTACCGTTACACGCTTGCGGGAACAGAAGTATCAGCTCTGCTAGGTCGTATGCCTTCAGCAGTAGGTTACCAACCAACACTGGCTGAAGAGATGGGCGTACTTCAAGAGCGTATCACGTCAACAAAACAAGGCTCTATCACCTCTATCCAAGCAGTATACGTACCTGCGGATGACTTGACTGACCCATCGCCAGCAACAACCTTTGCTCACTTAGATGCGACCGTTGTACTGTCTCGTAACATCGCGGCACTGGGTCTATACCCTGCGATTGACCCGTTAGATTCAACGTCACGTCAGTTAGATCCGCTGATCGTAGGCCAAGAGCACTACGACATTGCACAAAAAGTACAAACAACGCTGCAACGCTACAAAGAGCTAAAAGACATCATCGCGATTCTTGGTATGGATGAGCTGTCTACTGAAGACAAACAGACCGTATCTCGCGCTCGTAAGATTGAACGTTTCTTAACGCAGCCTTACCACGTAGCCGAAGTGTTTACTGGTCAGAAAGGTGTCTTTGTACCGCTAAGCGAAACACTAAGAGGCTTTAAAGGTCTGTTAAGCGGTGAATATGACGATATCCCAGAACAAGCATTCTTGTACTGTGGCTCTATCGACGAAGTGCTTAACAAAGCAAAATCACTCTAAGAGGTAGGTGCACCATGGCTATCGGAATTACAGATAATACATTTCAACTTAATATTGTAAGTGCGGAAGGTACGCTGTTTTCAGGTCCAGCGTATGCCCTAGCCGTTTCTGGCGCTGACGGTGAACTGGGGATCCGCCCCGGTCACTCCCCGCTTCTCAGTAAGATCAAACCGGGCGTAACCGTGTTTGTTACAGACCCTAAATCAGAAGGCCAAGTGCTGTATGTCTCTGGTGGGATGCTGGAAGTTCAGCCGGATGTGGTTACGTTATTAGCCGACACGGCCTTGCATGGTAAAGACATTGACCGCGCTCGCGCAGAAGAAGCGAAATATGCCGCTCTAGAGAACATCAACAAGGGCAACATAGACATTAACTTTGCACAAGCTCAGCTAGAACTAGCGAAAGCCGTTGCTCAGTTACGTGCATCAGAGCTAACTTCTTCTCACACAAGACACTGAGAATAAGCGTTATTGGCCGTTAGCTGTGCTAGCAAACAAATACAAAAAAGGCTCACTAACTAGTGAGCCTTTTGATATCTGCGTAACGTAAAACCTAGGTCTAACGTTGCTTGATGTTCAAACGAATAGTTTTAAAAGATTCGTTTTAGAAAAGCAGTTTAGAGCAGTCGTTTAGAACTGTAGTTTAAAAGAACTCAATCGAATTACGGCCGCTTTTGTCATCACGTGTTGGCTTTGGCGTATCCGCTTTCTTTTTCGGTTTCTTCTCTTTTTTCTCTTTCTTTGGTTCAGCCTTTGCGCTTAGCATTTCTGCTTTGCTTTTCTTAGATTCCTTCTTCTTAGAATCCTTTTTAGACTGACCTTTCTTCGCCTTGTTCTCTTTTTTAGGCGTTTCTTTCTTTTTCGGCTTTTCTGATTCTTCTTGTACTGGCTGATCACACACCACTACATAGTATTCTTGGTTGAATTCAAAGAAGTCGCCATCGTACATTTTACGACGCTTACGGGTTTCTAGCTCACCATTTACCGCTACGTAGCCTTCAGAGATGATGTGCTTAGCTTCACCGCCACCACTCACTAGGTTAGCAATTTTAAACACTTTGTAGAGCTCGATTGGCTGTGATGAAACATCAATACCAATTGCTTCAATTTCAATCTCTTCGCCTTCTTCGCCCAGCTCTTGGCCTTCGTAATCAGCGTCTTCGTAATGTTCTTGGTCCATGGTGACCTCTACCTAAATATGTACTTCTGAAATATTGGGCGCAGTGTAATCTTAAAACAACGAAATGACCATGTTGAATTCAACCAGAGCCCATTTGTTTTAAACAAACCCTCTGCGTTATAAAACACCACCAACATTCGAAAGACTCACCAACTGCTTAGTATATTCATGCTGCGGATTACCAAACAAAGTCTCAGTGTCGCCCTTCTCTATTACCTCGCCAGCTTTCATGACGATGGTGTAATGACACAAGGATTTCACGACATTCAGATCATGACTGATAAACAAATAGGTCAGGCCATACTTTTCTTGAAGTGACTTCAGCAAATCCAATACTTGAGCTTGAACGGTTCTGTCCAATGACGATGTTGGTTCATCGAGCAGGATAAACTCTGGCTTTAAAATCAAAGCACGAGCAATCGCAATACGCTGCCTTTGACCGCCAGAAAACTCATTTGGGTAACGGTGACGCGTTTCAGGATCGAGGTCAACCTCTTTCATTACATCACAGATGCGTTGGTCGAGTTCGTGCTCATCCAATTGTTGATGCACTAACAAACCTTCGCCAATCACCTGAGCGACCGACATTCTCGGGTTTAGCGCAGAAAACGGGTCTTGAAAGACTACTTGCATACGGCTTCTAAACGGAAGCATCTGTTTTCGATCTAAACCTTGAAGCTGTTCACTCGAGTAGGTGATTGACCCTTCACTATCTACCAGCTTAAGTATCGCCATACCGGTCGTCGATTTACCAGAACCACTTTCGCCAACCAAACCGATTGAGTGCCCTTTCTTCAAAGTGAACTCCATGTCGGTCACAGCTTTAACATGAGAAATGGTGCGCTTGAATAAACCGCCCGTGATCGGGAACCAAACACGAAGTTGATTTACATCGAGTAGCGGTTTGCTTTCGGGTGACACAGGAACGGGCAAACCTTTCGGATCAGAGTTAATAAGTTTTTGAGTGTAAGGGTGAGCAGGCGCGTTAAACAGGGTATGACAGTCGTTACTTTCAACCAAGCGACCATCTTTCATTACCGCTACTCTGTCGGCAATCTTACGAACGATACTTAAGTCATGAGTGATAAAAAGCATCGCCATACCGAGCTCTTGTTGCAGGTCTTTTAGAAGGTCGAGGATCTGCGCTTGTACCGATACATCCAATGCGGTTGTCGGTTCATCAGCGATAAGCAGCTCAGGTTCGTTGATCAATGCCATTGCGATCATCACGCGTTGGCGTTCTCCACCAGATAGCTCGTGCGGATAGGCTGATATCTTTTGTTCTGGGTAACGAATCCCCACCTTGGATAGCCACTCTATCGCTAAGGCTTGCGCTTTGTTGGTTCTCATACCTCGGTGAATCGCGAGGGTTTCAACAAGCTGTTTTCCGACTCTATGAAGCGGATTCAGCGACACCATGGGCTCTTGAAAGATCATGCCGATGCGACCACCACGAATCCCACGTAGCTGTCTTTCAGAACAACTCAGAATATCGGTGCCAGAGAAATTGATCTTACCGTTTAAGTAATGAGACGAGCCTTTTGGTAACAGCTTTAAAATCGAGTTAGCCGTGACCGATTTCCCGGAACCACTCTCACCCACCAGCGCTAATGTCTCACCGTTGTATATTTCTAAAGAGACATCTTGTGTCACTTGCTCTATCGAGTTTTTTCGCCCGAAACCGACAGACAGTTTATCTATGGTCAAAACCGGAGAAGCAGGCGTTGTATTTGAAGTCATAACCTATCCTTACTTCTGTTGATGCGGGTCGAAAGCATCACGCACCGCTTCACCAACGAAGACCAGTAACGTAAGCATCAGTGAAAGCACGACGAAGGCAGAAATGCCAAGCCAAGGCGCTTGTAAGTTAGCTTTACCTTGCGCCAACAACTCGCCTAACGAAGGCGAACCCGCAGGAAGACCAAAGCCCAAGAAGTCTAACGAAGTCAGTGTGGTCACCGAGCCTGAAAGAATAAACGGCATCATGGTTAACGATGCAACCATCGCGTTAGGTAACATGTGACGAAGCATAATACGTTTGTCATCAACACCCATGGCTTGCGCGGCTCGCACATAATCGAAGTTTCGGCAGCGTAAAAATTCCGCTCGCACGATGCCGACTAAACTCATCCAACTAAACAGCACCATAATCCCGAGCAACCACCAGAAATTCGGCTCAATAAAACTCGACAAAATAATCAGCAAGAACAGGGTCGGCATACCAGACCAGACTTCAATGAAGCGTTGTCCGAATAGATCAACCCAGCCACCGTAGTAGCCTTGTGTTGCGCCAACCACGACACCAATCACGCTCGATACAATGGTCAGAATAAAACCAAATAGAACGGAAATACGGAAGCCATAAATGATACGAGCTAATACATCTCGCCCCTTATCATCAGTCCCTAACCAGTTCACCGAATCGGGCTCCGATGGCACCGCACCTGAAATATCGAAGTTTATTGTGTCGTAGCTAAACGGAATGATTGGCCACACGATGTAACCGTTGTCTTCAATGAGCTCGATAACATACGGGTCTTTGTAGTCGGCCTCGGTTTCAAACTCACCACCAAACTCCGTCTCGGCATATTCATTGATAACAGGCACAAACCACTGATTATCATAAGAAACCAAGAGTGGTTTATCATTGGCAATGATCTCAGCGAACAGGCTCAAGCCAAACAAGATGGTAAATATCCAAAGGGAGATAAAACCACGCTTGTTTGCTTTAAAACGTAACCAACGAGCTTCAGCTAAAGGGTTGTTAAACATTTATTATCAATACCTTGTTATTCGTTCGCCATTAACGCGCTTCAAAATCAATTCGAGGATCAACCCAGGTATACGTCAGGTCGGAGATAATGCTCAGCACCAAGCCAAGCAAGGTCATGATATAGAGAGAGCTGAACACCACGGGATAGTCACGTTGAATGGTTGATTCAAAGCCAAGCAGACCAATTCCTTCGAGTGAAAACATCACTTCAATCAACATAGAACCCGTGAAGAAAATACTAATAAATGCGCTTGGGAAACCCGCAATAATGATCAGCATGGCGTTACGGAAAACGTGCTTATAAAGAATACTGCTCTCGTCCAAGCCTTTCGCTCTCGCAGTCACTACATATTGCTTATTGATTTCATCAAGGAAGGAGTTTTTGGTCAGCATGCTGAGCGTGGCGAATCCACCGATAACCATGGCGAAAATGGGCAACGCCAAGTGCCAGAAGTAGTCGCCAATTTGCTGATACCAGTTGAGCTGGTCGAAGTTACTCGACACAAGCCCTCGCAATGGGAACCAACTGAAGTAGTTACCGCTTGCAAACAAGATAATCAGAATAATCGCAAACAAGAAGCCCGGCACCGCGTAGCCGACAATCACCACCGCGCTCGACCAAATATCAAAGCGAGAGCCGTGATGTATCGCCTTCATAATGCCTAAGGGTATCGAAATCACATAGATGATTAACGTACTCCACAACCCTAAGGAAATGGAGACAGGTAAACGCTCGATGATTAAATCAATCACGTTACCCCCCTTAAACAGGCTTTCACCAAAGTTAAAGGTCGCGTAGTTTTTCAACATATCGAAGTAGCGAACGTGAATCGGTTTATCAAACCCAAACTGCTTTTTGATCTCTTCAACCACTTCAGGATCAAGCCCGCGTGAGCCTTTATAGCCACTGGCAGACGCTTGATCACTTTCACTTAAATCAACTTCTTGTCCACCACCAGAAAAACGCTCCATAATGCCAGAGTTATGCCCTTCTAATTGAGCAACAGCTTGCTCTACCGGGCCTCCAGGCGCTATCTGGATGATGAAAAAGTTGATGGTGATGATCGCCCACAGCGTGGGGATCACCAACAATAAACGTCGAAATATATACGCGGCCATGCTAACTAACTCCTAGCGACGTTTTTCAGGAAGCAAAGCCGCCTTCTCTTCTGAAATCCACCATGTATCGATACCTAAATCGTATTTAGGCAATACATCTGGACGCTCAAACTTGTCCCACATTGCTACGCGATACTCGCCAACGTGCCATTGCGGGATGTTGTAGAAATTCCACTGCAATACTCGGTCTAGTGAACGACCTAGTGTAAGAAGCTTTTCAGGGTGCTGTTGGTTACGCGCAATTTCTTCTGTTAACGCGTCAACCACTGGATCGATAACACCTGCAGTATTGTAAGTAGAATCAATGTAGTTAGAGTTCCAAACGATCATTAAGTTCGGGCTAGGATAAGGGTTTGCGGAAAATGACGACGAAACCATGTCGAAATCACGATCACGCAAGCGCTTGATGTATTGAGTGGTATCGATGGTACGGATCTTCATCTCAATACCCATGCGCTTAAGGTTCTTTTGAACCGGCGTTGCGATACGTTCCGTGGTTGGGCTGTAAATCAACAACTCAAATGACATCGGCTTGCCAGTCTTTTCGTTGGTCATCACTTTGTCTTTCAGCACCCAACCCGCTTCTTTCAACAATTTGAAAGCGGTACGCATTTGGCTACGAATACGACCGCTACCATCGGTGACGGGTGGTTGGAATTCTTCGGTGAAAACTCGCGGTGGAATCTGATCTTTGTATTGAGACAACAACTCGACTTCCGCTTCGCTTGGTAAGCCTTTCGCTTCATAGTCTGTGTTTTGGAAGTAGCTGCGAGTACGTTTGTACTGACCATAGAACATGTTCTTGTTCATCCACTCAAAGTCCATCGCATAGGTTAACGCTTCACGCACTTTAGGATCCGAGAACACAGGTGATTGAATGTTGAAGACGAAACCTTGAGTCGTTTCAGGCTTCTCGTGGTTGATCTCTTCTTTAATGATGTAGCCTTTATCGAAGTTCGCGCCCGTATAAGAGTTAGCCCAGAACTTAGCCGAATTCTCGGTTCGAAGATCGAACTCCCCTGCTTTGAACGCTTCCAACATTACCGTGTCATCGCGATAGTAATCGTATTGCACCTGCTTGAAGTTATTGCGACCAACGTTAACTGGTAGGTCTGCTGCCCAGTAGTTTTCATCTAGACCATAGGTAACACTTTGGCCTGATTTGTAGCTGATGATCTTATAAGGACCACTACCGACTGGTGGCTCACTTAGAGGCTCAGACAGCTTTCTGTCTTTCCAGAAATGTTTCGGCAATACACGAGTGCTTTGCGCGAAGCTAAACAGTTTTTCGCGGTTTGGACTGTTCATTTCAATACGAACAACCAAATCAGAGACCGCTTTTACTGACTTAATCTCTTTGTAATACACACGATACTGAGGCACGCCCTCGGTTGAGAACTTGTCAAAAGTAAAGGCAACATCATGCGCAGTGATAGGCTCGCCATCTTGGAATTTAGCATTTGGGTTGATGTCGATTTCCATCCAAGTGAAATCACTGGAGTAGCGAACCTTTGAAGCGATCAATGGATAGTACGCATCAATCTCGTCACTCGGAGAAAACATCAAGGTATCGTAAATCTCTCCGGTATAACTTGCAGCAACGCCGCGGGAACCGAATCGATTAAAGCTATCGTACGTACCTATGCTGCCATAGGTCACTTTGCCCTGCTTTGGCGCATCAGGATTAACGTAATCGAAGTGAGTGAAATCGGCTGGATATTTTGCTTCACCAAAACCAACCAGTTGTGTGGTTTCAATAACGGTGACAGCAGGAGTTGATTGGGTTTCAGAAGCGTAAGTAACGGAGGGTTGTAAAGCAATAAGCGGCAACATGATTGCACATGACTTCAAATTAAACCTGAAAAACTGAGTGCGTTGCGAGGCTTTGCGTCGAAAAACTGTTCCCATTTGACTCTCCCTTCAAATGTCATGAATTCTATATTCAAGTTGATTTATCGGCTTTGAATGCATGCCGTTAAATCAAGTATAGGTTCAAATCTAACATCATGTAATAACTAATAAAACCATCAGCACTCTATCTCTGACGGTTTATTTACAAATTACTCGTCACCGCTCGAAGTTATTGGATGCAGTGAGCTTTGATTGCTTAGCCTGAATGACACAAGCCTCAACGGCTAAGATTCCTTTGGTTGGCTTCTAAAGTGAAATTTAGGCTCTAAATAATCAACAAACTATACTTTTACTGGAGTATCCTTGCAGCCTAGGTCTAAATGGAATGACACTTTGAACAAACCAAACCAAATAACATTCGCAACGTTCAACCTTCTGAACTATCTCGAGCCACCGAATGCTTATTATGATTTTGAGAACATCTACAGCTTCGAAGAATGGCAGAAGAAGCAACATTGGATGGCTGAAGCGATTCGCTCATTAGATTGCGATGTGATTGGCTTCCAAGAGATATTTAGCCCGCAATCTTTAGAGCTATTGATGAACGAGCTAGGTTATCCATACTTTGCAGTGGTCGATAGCGCCAACGTTGAAGATGATTACCTATACACCTCACCAGTCGTTGGGATCGCTTCCCGTTACCCGATTGAAAACGTGCAGCCTGTTACGCCAGATTCGAAGTTACTGAAAGCATTCAACCTTGACGACAAATTCTCATTCAACAGAACGCCTGTTCACGCGACGATTACGTTACCCCATTTAGGTTCAACCGACTGTTATGTGGTGCACTTCAAATCACAACGTCCGACAGAGCCAAAAGCAGAATCTGTCGATGCGGACAACACTCAGCAAGGTGCAAAACCACAAAGTGACACGCTCACTCGTTTTCACCAAGAACAGCTTGGCTCTTGGCTATCAAGTGTCCAACGCGGTCTAGAAGCTCAGATGCTTCATCAATACATTACCAATCAGCGCTACCAAACCGAGCAACCTGTTGTGTTGATGGGTGACTTTAATAAGCCACTGTTTAATGATGAGTTTAAAGGGCTGTTGAATTACTCAATCAACCGAGACGAAAACAGCAAGCATTGGCTATCCCACTTTCGCTTGAAAGACAGCTGGGATCTTTACCATCAACTGCATGAAGAAGACTTGCTTGAACAGCGAAAGCCAACCCATTACTACGGCGCTTCTGGATCTGTACTGGACTACATTTTGATGTCGAACGAGTTTGATTGTCAGAACTCGTCTAGTTTGATGGAGATCTCTAGCTACACAGTGTTAGACCATCACCTGATTAATCCTAGTTTTGAACACGACCAATTCAGTACCGACCATGCCATCGTGTCTGTTACCGCTCATATTCGTGAAGCCTAGAGTTAAACATAAGAAAGCCGCAGTCAAAAACTGCGGCCTTCCACTTTAGCTAAACGGGTTGAGCTAACCGACGCCCCATTTAGAAACCGATTTACCGTTTAGCAAAGTATGAAACTTAGAATGTGTACATTGCGCCTAAGTAGAAAGAATCCAGAACAACAGTATCTTCTGTCTTGTGTCCGTTTTCGTAATCTTCGATATCAAAAGCATCGGCTTCGTATGCTAAGCGAAAGCTCAACGAAGACATTGTAGGTGGCGTGTATTCAACACCAACACCCATACGGATGCCATCTCCCGAATCATCAAAACCATCTCCTGACGGGCGAGAGCCATCAGCAAGCTTCATGTCTAGATCAATAGTCGACAGACCGATAGTGCCAAATGGACGAATGCCATTATCAAACGTGTAACCGAGGTTCGCCGTTACCGAAAAGATTTGAGGTGTCCAAGTGAAAACCTTATTACCAGATTTCGTTTTCAGGGCTATATCACCAAAATCTGTGTATTGAGCTTCAACCGAAACAATGCGGTTAAATTTGTAACCAGCAATTAATCGGTAAGTATTGTCTTCGGCTTTAAAAGTAATAGGTTCTTTGATCGTGTCAGTTAACCCGCCCACTTCGACCATTAGCACACTTAAATAATTACCCGCTCCAACAGCAGGCCAATTTGCTCAATCTCCACAATTTAGAATAAGACGAACAGAAAACACGATGAACCACACAATAGACTTCAACGGCTTAATCATTGATATCGACGCTCGAACGATTACCAACCAGCAAGGAAACAAAATCACTTTGCGCCCTCGCCTATTAGCAGTGCTCTGCTTGTTATTGGAAAATGTGGGAAGACCGATTTCAAGAGAGCATATTGTTGATGTGTGTTGGGACGGACAACTCTCGTCACCACATGTTCTTGCAAACGTAGTCTATAACCTACGCAATGTGTTCGCGCGATTAAGAGCATCCAACGTCCAGATCATTACCATTAGTAAGTTCGGATATGCGCTATCGATTGAACCCACGTAAAAGGATTTATGCAATCAATGGCGGTGACTAAGATCACCAAAAAACGCCCCATCGAAACGTTTCGATGATCATTATCACACTCTAAAACAATCAAACGTGCAAATGATAAATCAGACACTATTATCACTATCGAAACGTTTCGATGGCTTTTCTTGAGTTGTTCTCAACCCATCAAGCGTTATTTTTCGATAGGTCGTGATATGAAAAAAAGTACTCTAATAAACTCTGAACTCTCTTACCTAGTGGCGACTCTTGGCCACACAGATGAAATCACGATTTGTGACGCGGGCTTACCAATTCCAGACCACGTAACTCGTATTGATCTTGCTTTGACTCACGGTGTCCCAAGCTTTCAGCAAACGGTAAAAACCATGCTGGATGAATCTCAAATCGAAGGCGTTGTGATTGCAGAAGAGTTTGCGAAAGTAAGCCCAGAGCACCACGCTGCGCTGATTGATTTAATCAAGACAGAAGAAGCGCGTTGTGGCAAATCGCTTTCGATTACTTACATCACTCATGAAGAATTCAAACAGCGTACGCATGAAAGCCGCGCGGTAATTCGCACCGGTGAGTGCACACCATACGCAAATGTTATTTTCCAAGCTGGCGTAACCTTTTAGCTCATGCGAAACGCAACGACAGTCCAGCGTCATTGCTGAAAAAAGATAGACACAACCAAATACAACTGGCCCCGAGTAAAGGAACCGACATGACTCAAGCCATTTTAGAACTTAGCTCAATTGAGAAAGCCTTCCCTGGTGTGAAAGCACTGGATCAGGCAAGCCTCAACGTTTACCCAGGACGCGTAATGGCGTTAATGGGTGAAAACGGTGCAGGTAAATCCACGCTTATGAAAGTGCTGACAGGTATTTATCACTTGGACGGCGGCACTATCGCCTACCAAGGAAAACCTGCTGCATTTAAAGGGCCACGTGATTCTCAACAAGCAGGCATTAGCATAATTCACCAAGAACTGAATCTAATTCCTGAGTTGACCATCGCCGAGAACATCTTCTTAGGTCGTGAAATCACTGGCACCATGGGTCGTATCTTGTGGAACGAGATGTACCAAGAAGCAGACAAGCTACTTAAACGCCTTAACGTGAAACACATCTCGAAAACGCCTCTAGGTCAGTTGAGCCTTGGTGAGCAGCAAATGGTAGAGATTGCGAAAGCCCTATCGTTTGAATCTAAAGTCATCATCATGGATGAACCAACCGATGCGCTAACCGATACCGAAACTGAATCTCTGTTTAAGGTGATTAACGAATTGCGCGATGAAGGCTGTGGCATTGTTTACATCTCTCACCGTTTGAAAGAGATCTTCGAGATTTGTGATGACATCACCGTGCTGCGTGACGGTAAGTTCATTGGTCAGTGTGAAGTAAAAGACACCGACGAAGATGGCCTAATCGAAATGATGGTTGGTCGTAAGTTAGACGAACAATATCCACGTATCGGCCAGAGCCATGGTGAAACTTGTCTTGAAGTGATTGGCCTGACGGGTTCTGGTGTTCACGATGTGAGCTTTACGCTAAAACGCGGTGAAATCCTGGGTGTATCTGGCCTAATGGGTGCTGGCCGAACTGAACTGATGAAAGTGATTTACGGTGCCCTTCCAAGTGAACGCGGCGTCATCAACCTAGAAAATAAAACCATCAACCCTGTAAGCCCGAAAGACGGCTTGGCCAATGGCATTGCTTACATCTCTGAAGACCGTAAAGGCGATGGCTTAGTTCTAGGGCTTTCTGTTAAAGAAAACATGTCGTTATGTTCACTAGACCTACTAACAAAGAGCGGTCAAATCCAACATAAAGACGAAGTGATTGCAGTAGATGACTTCATCAAGCTATTCAACATCAAAACCCCGACGCGCGAACAGATTATTGGCAACCTTTCTGGTGGTAACCAACAGAAAGTGGCTATCGCTAAGGGCTTGATGACCAAACCAAAAGTACTGATTCTCGACGAGCCAACGCGCGGTGTCGATGTCGGTGCTAAGAAAGAGATTTACCAACTCATTAATAAATTTAAAGCCGACGGCATGAGCATCATTTTAGTCTCATCTGAAATGCCAGAAGTGTTAGGAATGAGTGACCGCATCATGGTGATGCATGAAGGCCGTGTAAGCGGTGAATTTGATGCTAAAGAAGCAAACCAAGAATTATTACTGGCGTGTGCGGTCGGTAAAAAGATCAACGAGGACGCAGCATGAGTACTAAAACCATGAGCAAAACAACTGAAGCTCCAAAGAAAAAACCGTTAATCAGCAAAGAGTGGCTGATTGATCAAAAGTCATTGATTGCTTTGCTCTTCCTGATTGTTGTCGTTTCTTTCTTAAACCCGAACTTCTTTACTGTCGACAACATCCTAAACATTCTGCGCCAAACCTCGGTTAACGCAATTATCGCTGTAGGTATGACGCTGGTTATCTTAACCGCGGGTATCGACTTGAGTGTGGGCTCTGTACTGGCACTTTGTGGTGCATTCGCAGCCAGCATGATTGGCATGGAAATCCCAGTGATGATCGCAGTGCCAACCGCTCTTGTAGCAGGTGCAGCATTAGGTGCAATCAGTGGCGTGATTATCGCCAAGGGTAAGGTTCAAGCCTTCATCGCAACACTTGTGACTATGACTCTATTGCGCGGCGTGACCATGGTTTACACCGACGGTCGTCCTATTTCAACTGGCTTCACAGACACAGCAGACGCATTCGCTTGGTTCGGTACAGGCTACGCAATGGGCATCCCAGTTCCAGTATGGATCATGGTCGTGGTATTCGCAGCGGTATGGTACCTACTTAACCACACTCGCTTTGGTCGCTACGTTTACGCATTGGGTGGCAACGAATCTGCAACTCGCCTATCAGGCATCGACGTAGACAAAGTAAAAATCGGCGTTTACGCAATCTGTGGTCTGTTAGCAGCGGTGGCAGGCATCATCGTGGCATCGCGTTTATCATCAGCTCAACCAACCGCAGGTATGGGTTATGAATTAGACGCCATTGCAGCCGTAGTTCTTGGCGGAACAAGCTTAGCCGGCGGTCGTGGTCGCATCATGGGCACATTGATTGGTGCTCTGATTATCGGCTTCCTAAACAACGCCCTAAACCTATTAGACGTATCTTCTTACTACCAGATGATTGCAAAAGCAGTGGTTATTCTTCTGGCAGTATTGGTCGACAACAAAAACAAATAAAACCTATTCACACTCTAGGTTAATACAAGTAACACTCTAGTTTAATAAAAGTAACAGTTTGTTTTACCTTAAAATATTAGAATCTATAAATAATGTAACTACGAGCTAGGACTCACCTCCTAGCTCACCCTACACAAAGGACTTACACCATGAAAAAATTAGCGACTCTTATTTCTGCTGCTCTTCTTTCTACAACGGTATCTGTGTCTGCACAGGCGCAAGATACAATGGCAATCGTTCTGTCTACATTGAACAACCCATTCTTCGTAACCATGAAAGATGGCGCAGAAGCGAAAGCGGAAGAGCTAGGCTACAAGCTTATCGTTCTGGATTCTCAAAACGACCCAAGCAAAGAGCTGTCGAACATTGAAGATCTAACCATTCGTGGTGTTAAGGCAATCCTGATCAACCCAACAGATTCAGACGCCGTGTCTAACGCAATTCGCATGGCTAACCGTTCAAACATCCCAGTACTAACACTAGACCGTGGTGCAAGCCGTGGTGACGTAGTAAGCCACATCGCTTCTGATAACGTAATCGGTGGTGAAATGGCAGGTCACTTCATCATGGAAAAAGTGGGCGAAAAAGCGAAAGTAATCCAACTTGAAGGTATTGCTGGTACTTCTGCAGCTCGTGAACGTGGTGAAGGCTTCATGAATGCAGTAAACGGCAGCGACCTTGAGCTTCTTGCAAGCCAACCTGCTGATTTCGACCGTACTAAAGGTCTGAACGTAATGGAAAACTTGCTTGCTGCTAACCCAGATGTACAAGCAGTATTTGCTCAAAACGATGAAATGGCACTAGGTGCACTTCGCGCAGTTCAAGCGTCAGGTAAAGAAGTGATGATCGTTGGCTTTGATGGCACAGACGACGGCATCGCTGCTGTTAACCGCGGCCTACTAGGCGCTACAGTTGCACAACAACCTGACCTAATCGGTTCTCTAGGTATCGAAATGGCAGACAAAGTACTGAAAGGCGAAACAGTAGACGAGTACGTACCAGTACCTCTAAAAATCATCGCTAAGTAATCGTTACTAGGTAACGCGATATAAAGCAGGGAGTTCCCTATCTCCCTGCTTTGATTGGCTCGCTGACTCAAACAAAAGCAAACCCCGACAGTGCATCGCTGTTTCTCATTCCGCTCACAAAAGAGAGCGCACTTAACACCATGAGAAAGACCCATGCATTTTCAAATACGATATATCATAAGGCTCGTATCATGACTCAACTGATTGTTTTAGGTAGCGTTAACGCTGACCACGTACTGCAAGTTCCTTCGTTCCCTCGTCCGGGTGAAACCTTGATTGGCGGTAACTATCAGGTCATCCCTGGCGGTAAAGGCGCAAACCAAGCCGTAGCGGCAGCAAGATTAAACGCAGACATTGGCTTCATCGCCTGTGTTGGTGACGACCCATTTGGCGTCAACATTCGTCAAGATTTTGCTAAAGATGGTATCAACATCGACAGTGTGATCGTTGCGGACAACACGCCGACTGGCATTGCGATGATCCAAGTATCAGCAACCGGCGAAAACAGCATTTGTCTTTCTGCGGAAGCGAACGACAAGCTGACTTGCGATCAAATCGAGCCGCATCTAGAGAAGATTCGCGGCGCTAAATACTTGCTGACTCAGCTTGAAACGCCAATTGAAGGCATTGAATACGCTGCGAAAGTAGCAAAAGAGAGTGGCACGCAAGTCATTCTAAACCCGGCTCCTGCTCGTCCATTATCGGATTCACTGCTTGCTTGTGTTGACGTGATTACACCGAACGAAACTGAAGCAGAAGTGCTGACAGGCATTACCGTGACGGACAACGCGTCTGCTCATCAGGCTGCGTTGGCTCTGCATGCTAAAGGCATAGAAACGGTAATGATCACGCTAGGCGCGAAAGGCGTGTGGGTGAGTCATCGCGGTCAAGGCAATGAAGCCAGCGAAGGTGAATTAATCGCAGGTTTCCGTGTTGAAGCAACAGATACAACTGCCGCAGGTGACACCTTTAACGGCGCGTTGGTGACAGGCTTGCTTGAAGATATGCCACTTGAGCGTGCGATTAAATTTGCTCATGCTGCAGCTGCTATCTCTGTGACACGCTTTGGTGCTCAAACGTCGATTCCAAGCCGTGCTGAAACCGATGCGTTTTTGGCAGAGCAACTGTCTGCTTAGTTTGATACCTATTTGAAGGCCTAACTTCTGAGCTAAACCGTGGTTAACGGATGTTAGCCTTCAAATTCGGTAACAACAAATAACAAGAATAAGCCCCTGTTTTCAGGCAGAATATCGCCCAACGTGGAAGGTTATTCCCACAAGGATTTTTTATGGCAACAATGAAAGACATCGCACGGCTCGCAAAGGTTTCGACTTCTACCGTGAGCCACGTGATCAACAAATCACGCTTTGTCAGTGAAGAGATTGCTGAGCGTGTTAACAGTGCGGCTAAAGAACTCAACTATGCGCCTTCTGCATTGGCTCGCAGCTTGAAAATGAAGCAAACCAAAACCTTGGGAATGCTAGTGACCACATCCACCAACCCATTCTTTGGCGAAGTGGTAAAAGGTGTGGAACGTCGTTGCTACGAAAAAGGCTACAACCTTATCTTGTGTAACACCGAAGGCGATAGCGAACGCATGAAATCCTCTATCGATACCTTGCTGCAAAAGCGAGTCGATGGCCTGATGCTAATGTGTTCTACCCTTGAAGGCGAACATATCGATGTATTCGAGCGCTACCCAGAACTGCCTGTTGTAGTCATGGATTGGGGCCCTATGTTGTTTGCGAGCGATAAGATCCAAGACAACTCGCACCGAGGTGGCTACATGGCAACTAAGCACTTGATAGATAACGGTCATTCTCAAATTGGTTGTATCACTGGCCCACTGCACCGTAATCAAGCTTCGTCTCGTTATCAAGGCTTCAAGCAAGCAATGGAAGAAGCCAATTTAGAGATCAACCCTAAGTGGATTGTTGAATCCAACTTTGAATGTGACGGTGGTTTTGACTCTTATCAGACATTGAAAAGTCGTGGCGAAATGCCGTCTGCCTTGTTCGTCAGTAACGATATGATGGCGATGGGCGTGATTCACGCTGCGGCGCAAGATGGCACATCGATTCCGAATGACCTATCTATCATTGGCTACGATGACATCCACTTGTCTAAGTACATGACACCCGCGTTAAGCACTGTCCACCAGCCAAAACATCGTTTAGGTAAAACCGCAGTGGATACGCTTTTGAGCAGATTACAAACTCCAGATGCTTATCCGCAAGTCGTTGAACTTGAACCTACTCTTGTTGAACGAAGCAGCGTAAAAGCCATTTAAAGCGCCTTCTTAGAGATCTAAACAACAAAGGGCAAGGTTAAAAAACCTTGCCCTTTTCGCTCCTAATGCACTTCACTTATCTTCTTAGCGATTCAACACAGATGCGATTTGCTGTATTTCGTCTAACACATCAATACCATTGTATTGCGGCGCAATCGAGAGATCTTGAATACCCACAGTTTCTATAGATTGCTTGTCGTTGAGCTGAAGCATTAACTCTCCTTTGGGTGAGTAGACTCGGCTTCCACCACAATAGGTCGCGGTAAACGCATCAACCACATCCTGTCCAACCCGATTACACGTCACCACATGACATCCCTCTTCTAAAGCCCTTGCTTGAGCAATAGCAAAACTGTGCTGCCCGCCGAAATTGGCAGGGTGAAGAATAACGTCGACCGACTGATACGCTCTCATGATCTCCGGGAACCAAATATCAAAGCAAATCGCGACACCAAACTTTAAGCCTTTGTGCTCAAACGTGAGGCGTTCCTCTCCTCTCGATAAATACTGCTTATCGAATTTGGTTTGACTGATTTTTCTGTATTTGTGTCGTAAGCCGAAAGCATCCACAACCACCACACTGTTGTAATATTGGCCGCTATCTTTCTCGGCAATACCCGCAACAATCAAGGTGTGATGCTTCGCTGCAAGCTGCGTTAATGAATCAATCGTAATGCTGTCGGCGAAGTCTTCCGCCAATTCATGAATTTCTTCAGCCTCATTAAAAATATACCCAGTCGTGAACAGTTCAGGCAGTAAAGTAATATCACCGACTGACGACTTCGCTTGCAAAAGATCAGAGACCGAATCCATATTCTTTTGTTTGTTTTTGTATTCAACTTCAAGCTGAATAAGCGTGATACTGACATTGCTCACAATCGATTCCTTGCTAGGTAATACTTCAAGCTGTAATGCTCAAGCGGGAGACTAAGCACTAAGAACGAAAGAGTAAGGCAATCCCCGATCGTTTTCTTATTCGCCCGCCAAAGGTTGAAGCAGGTGCACAGTCCTGTACGTATTTTAAACCTGCCTACGGCGCTATTTTAGGCTCTGGTAAAACCGGAGGCGTGCTGTCCATGTAGGTTAAGAAATTCGCCCACACCTCATGCGTGCGCTGCTTGGTTAACGTCGTCTTGCAAGAAAGCGCCATAAGGCCTCGTATTGAACCATCACGCCATTGGGTGTACACAGAATCACAATGTGCTGTCATGTACGCCTGCCAGCTCTCCTGAGCCTTCTTAATTGACGCCACCAGCTCAGCATCATAAGCATTGTGCTCAAAGCTGGCTGCAAGGTATTTATCCAGTTCCGCTTGTGCAGATTCCAACTCAATTGCCGCACAGTGATTGATCTCGATGGTATTCATCGCATTCTCGCAATCAACAACACCTTCGTCGGCCAACGCAGAGAATGAGAAGCACAGCGCTATGAGTGCCGATATCAGTTTTGTCATAATCATCCTTTATGCTGTCACCACCAAAACGAATCGAGTCGTGACTCTATTTATTTAAACGTGGCTCAATATTTAGCTCATTCAGCTCATTCCGCCGGCCAAATAACAACAAAACTTATCAGGATATAAGCATTTGTTATCCGCATGAATCATCAAAAATGACGCCTCGCCAACTCAAATAAATGAGATAACGCTCAGATTTTGCTGGTAAAACTAGAAAACATATTATTTATATCAATAATTCGTGCCTGCATTCACAATATTAATTATTTATATTGCTACGTAATCGTTAACTTTATAAATTAAATCGAATGCTCACATAAATCGGTAACGCTTCTCCAACTATGGATATCAAGTACCAAAACATTGCCAAGACTTCATTTTACTTTGCCATTTCTTTCTTTTTTTCCATGGCAATGCTCATTCCTTTTACACCGCATCACTACCAAACATTAACCGAAGACACATCAAGGTTAGTCGAAACCAGGTTAGAAGGGATCCAATCAAGGTTCGACCGTTTTTTATCTGAAGTTAGACCTGAACAGTCTTGCGACGCGATCGTTAGACAGCTTCGACAAAACGTTTTTGAAGCCGATTGGGTAAAAGAAGCAGCTGTATTCAATAAAGAGAACCGATTTTACTGTTCAACCACCGATGGTGACGTTTCATTTCGCCTATACAGCACCATCAGGCAGCGGCTCAATGACGACCCGAATTTAACGACCCTGTCGTATTCCAACTCGGCCATCACGCAAGTTCAGTCCATCATGCTCATTTTCTCGAACAAAGAAGATGCCGGAGTGAGCCTGATGATTCCGCCACACTTCATCTATGACCTTGTTGAAACAAACCTGAGCAGCCATGGAATACAGGCCAAAGTTGAAGTGATCAAAAGAGATATCCACCCTACCGATATTGACTCATCAATCGCCAAGGTGCGGATACAATCAAACACCTACCCATTGACCATCACCTCATACATTGGGTATCAGTTTTATCTTCACTTCATGTTGAGTTATTTATGGTTTGGCTTTTTGATGGCCGGAATCACCACCATTATTCTCCTTTCCATCAAACATAAAAAGCAGAGCCAACGCAGCTTAGAATATTCGCTTTCAAGTGCGCTAAAAAACCAACACCTTCATGTTCACATGCAGCCTATCGTTAACCAAAACACCAATGAGATCGTCGGCTGTGAGTCACTATTACGATGGAACGACCCAATTGAAGGTAACGTCTCCCCGGCTATTTTTATTCCGCTTGCTGAAAGCTTAGGCTTGATTGAGGAGCTCACCTACTTCGTGCTACGTAAAGTATTAATGACGTTGAAAAGCAATCAAGACGTGTTCGAATCGAAGTACATCAGCGTCAACATCAGCCGCAACGTCGTGTCCAACAGTAACTTCTCTAACAAGGTGATCAGCATCTTTAAAAGACACCCTGAGATCCTCAAGCAGGTGGTTTTTGAAGTAACCGAATATGGTGAATGTTCTGATGCCGACATGGTCAAAATTAGAGACAACCTAACCAAGCTATCGAACAGGGGCGTCAGAGTCGCGATTGATGATTTTGGTACAGGCTACGCAGGGTTAGATTTCGTAAGACAGTTCCCGTTCAGCATTCTCAAAATCGATCGCGTGTTTGTGAAAAACATATCCGACGAATCCAGCTTTGGTCTCCCTTTGCTAGAGTCCATGCTTCAACTATCACGCTCCTTAGGCATGCAAGTCATCGTCGAAGGTGTCGAGTATGAATCCCAAGTGAAAATCTTATCTAAGCTCGGTGTCGACTATATCCAAGGCTTCTATTTTTATAAGCCGATGCCGATAAACCTGACTGTCAGCTTACTCAGGCAGCAGCATTTTGAGTCCGATAACGTTGAGGAACAAACCAACCAGACATTCCTTGTTACATAAGGCACTAAAAAACAACGAAAGAAAATGCGAAGGCTATGGGTCTCCTTTGATGAACATTTAAACCATCGCATCATTGAATGCATCACAAGGGATATCATGGAAAAGACACTTCAAACCAAACTGGCGACTAGCCTACTACTGCTGAGAATCGGCATTTTTATCGTCTTCTTGTTCTGGGGCTTAGATAAGATCCTTATCCCTGAGCACGCGACAAAAGTACTGTCTGGCTTTTACGGCATCGACATCTCGAACAATGCGATGATGGCTCTGGGTGTCGCGCAGCTCGGATTTTTAGGCGCATTCGTTGTAGGCATGTGGAAAAAGTACACCTACGGAGCCATTTTAGTCCTTCATGCAGGCTCAACCTTTTCCTCTTTTGGAAAATACATGGACCCGTTCAACAACCTACTGTTCTTCGCCTCTTGGCCAATGCTCGCAGCCTGTATCGCAATCTTCTTACTTCGCAATTACGACACTTACAGCGTGTCCAACTAACACAAAGGGCGCCGTTATTGGCGCCCTGTTTGGTTGGGTTGATTCTTATCAACCTAAAATACTCTGTTAGCTGTATGACCCTATTTTACATTTCTATAAGTTACTAGAAACCCTGTCAAACCTATTGAGAGAGCAGCAATACATACTCCCCTTAGTATTGCATCATTGAGATAAGCTGAGTAGAAAAGCATTGCAATAAATGCACTACATGACACCAAAAAAGGTGCAATTGAACGATGGGTAAAACGTGAAGTATCAACCACACTATAACGATCTAGAACCAAATCCAAGAGCAAGAGCATGTGCATAACAAACAAAACATTTAGTACTGGAAGTACCCAGTAAAACCAACTATCTACAGGAAAGCTAAATAGTTGAACAAAGGTAAGGTGAGCCAATATAGAAAACAAAATACTTTTCCAACCATTCGAACTACTTTGTACTCTAATGCGGTATGTTCGTCGGGCGACAGAAGCAAGTGGCTTGACTGAAGAAACCCAAATAGCCAACCAAACTATAAGTAATACCATGGTTCAAGAGCCTCTAAATTAAGGTTTACGCAGCTATTCTGAATTAGATATCTAGAACTATTATCCCAAGATATCGACACTTTACGCCTTGCTAAGGTGTGAGCAAACCAATACCTTAGCCTCCGCATAATACCTTAAACACATAAACCAACGCATAGTAAAAATGCCACGTGTTGCGAATCACTCTTAAGCAACTTGTTATACCGCTTGATTGAGGCTAAAATGACCAAAATAAAGACCACTTAAGAGACCCATTAAATGACCACTAGAATTTTAGCCGATGTTGCTGCAAGCATTACTGAGTTGAAAGCTAACCCTATGAAAGTTGCAACTAGTGCTTACGGTGAACCTGTTGCTGTACTGAACCGAAATGAGCCAGCATTTTATTGCGTACCAGCCGAAGCGTACGAAATGATGATGGACAGACTCGAAGATCTTGAACTACTAACTATTGCGAAAGAGCGTGAATCTGAAGAGAGTATTTCGGTAAATATTGATGACCTATAAACTCGACTTTAAAAAGAGTGCACTCAAAGAGTGGAAAAAGCTTGGCTCAACGCTTCAACAACAATTTAAGAAAAAGCTAATCGAGCGTTTAGATAACCCGCATGTTCCGGCTTCAAAACTCTCTGGAGCTGACAACATGTATAAGATTAAGCTGCGCCAATCGGGCTACCGTCTCGTCTACAAAGTTGAAGACGATGTCATCATTGTAACCGTCTTAGCAGTCGGAAAACGCGAACGTAGCGATGTTTACCGTAAAGCTATGAAAAGGTTAGATGATTGATTGCGGTATCAACGAATGACATGGATTCCCCTTACCGAGGATCTGCCACACTTATGTGGTACTTAAATGCATCGGAGGCACCATGTCTGATTATTCTTATTTCTGCGGTATCGACCTAGCTAAAAACCACTTCAGTCTTCATGCCGTAGACCAAAATGGTAAGGTCATACTTCATAAGTCAGTAACCC
>NZ_JBFSSD010000021.1:0-76839 GCF_041466145.1 Vibrio sp. 10N.239.312.D08
GCTTGTACGGTGGTGTGAGAGGACGGAGGCCGTGAGGCCTCCTCCTACTCGATTCCCACCATTCATAACGTCTATGCCTCACCTGTTGTTAAGCCGTTTTAGATCTATGTAAATCTAAATTTTGAGATCGCTTAATCGGTTGCATCGTATCATTTTCTAAAAAAATGTTTTAAATCAAGACAGCGTTTCATTTGTATTGTAGATTGACGATCTACGAGAATGTTGTTTGGATATTAGATTGCTTAAACTGGGTACCCGATTAGTCTTAATGTTGTTTTTACTGAGCTTTGGCTTAGTGAATTCTAACGGCTATTCGTTTCCTTCTAAGCCATTTCAAATATACTCGGCTCAAGAGCAATCTTCACAGAATGATCTTTGTAAACAAGCTGATACGGATAATCCGTCGAGCTACTTAGAGTGCGATAAGGCTCAGTTTGGCACCGTGCCTTCTGGTGACAGTTCTAACTATCACGACACCGAATCAAGCCTTCAAGCAGCAAACTTCAGACGTATGCTCAGTAACGAGCAAGAAAGCGTGGCCGATCTTGAGCCTGCTTATCATCTACTGATTGACTTCTCTCCCCCCTCAATACTGGCTTCCCTGCTCTTCAACACGCCGTTGTTGGATTCCAAGCTGCACTGGACCAGTATTGTGAGTTCTCCGTCTTCCCGGCTTTCGGGGTGGAAAGAGGGCAACATCCAATACTCGCATTTCCGAGAACTTCTTAGCTAATCGTTTGACCCTAAATTGGTCGTATCGATGGTCGCCTAGTGCCCATTGAATTCGCCAGTTAACCAAGACAAACATAGCGACATCAGCTTTAGCATCACTATCTTTCAATCAGCTTGTTCTGGTCGTGATTAGCCATCGCTCGTGTTCGCAAAATATTAGACATACCAATCGTAGTAAATAACTGGTCACCCTAGCTGGTTAAAATGCTCGATCACTGCTTTTTTCTGGTGCTATTTTTGAGCACGTATTTACGGTGATTGGTAGAAAGAAGAGATCTTGACTGTGAAAAAACGCATTCAAAGAAAACAAATTAACCACTACTCAAAGTGGAAATACGCGGTGCTTATCGCCACCATTATCATCATGGTTCTGAGTGCTTTACCTTCTTGGTATGGCGAGAATGCGTCGGTTCAAATTAACAACCGTTCTGAACAGACCATCGATGCTAGCCAAATTACCCAATACCTTGCGAGCGAAGGCATTCAAGCCAAATCGGCATTTCAAAAAGACCAACGTTTAGTCGTAATCTTGGAAGACGCAGAACAACAAGCGAAGGCTAAAGAGGTGCTGAATGAGCGCCTATTGGACAACGCGACGGTTGCGCTAGCGATGGAGCCAGCAGCTCCGAAATGGTTGACTGACATGGGCTTCGCACCGATTCAGCTAGGCCTTGACTTACGTGGTGGTGTGCAGTTCCTGTTAGAAGTGGACATGGAACCGGTTTACCACGCCCAAGCGCAATCTGTGGTCGATGAAATCACCAGCCAAGTGCGTTATGCACGCGGTAAAGTGGTGAATAACCAAGTTGAATTTAACTTCCGTACTGATGCCGATTTCGAGAAAGCACAAAAACTGATTCGTGAAGAGTTCCCACAATGGCAACGTGACCGTTCAGATAAATCGCTAACGTTAACTCAGTCTGAAGAAGAACAAAGAACGCTACGCAACCTAACGGTTCAACAAAACCTACAGATCATGCGCAGCCGTATTGAAGAGCTAGGCATCACTGAGGCATCGATTCAACGCCAAGGAGAAAGCCGTATCCGTATCGAATTACCGGGTGTACAAGACCCTGCAGCTGCGAAAGACGTGATTGGTGCTACGGCTTCGCTTGCGTTCTACTCTGTGTACGACAACGCAACGCGCAATACTCAAACCCTGAAAGATTCAGACGGCAACCGTGTGGTAGTCGACCGCAAGGCTGTGTTGAGTGGCGAACACATTATTGATGCTCGCAGTGGCATTGGTGAGATGGGCAGTGCAGAAGTCAACATTACGCTGGATTCTTCTGGTGGTAAGAAAATGTCCGAGTTCTCACGTCATAACATCGGTAAGCCAATGGCAACGGTGTACAGCGAATACAGCCGTGATAGAGCGGGCAACAGCAAGCAAGACAGTGAAGTGATTAGTGTGGCAAACATCCAATCTCAACTGGGTAGCCGCTTCAGAATCACTGGCGCAGGCAGTTTGGCAGACGCACAAGAGCTTGCGTTACTGTTGCGTGCGGGGTCATTGACTGCGCCTGTGACCATCATTGAAGAACGTACTATTGGCCCATCTTTGGGTGCTGAAAATGTAACCAACGGCTTTGCTGCTTTGGCACTTGGTCTTGGCCTTACGCTAACGTTTATGGCGCTATGGTACCGCCGCTTAGGTTGGGTCGCGAACTGTGCATTGGTAGTTAACATGACCACGTTGTTTGGTTTGATTGCCTTGCTACCGGGTGCGGTGTTAACTCTGCCGGGTATTGCGGGCTTGGTACTGACCGTCGGTATGGCGGTAGACACTAACGTGCTTATCTTCGAGCGTATTCGAGACAAGATGAAAGAAGGGCGCAGCTTTGCTAGCTCTATCGATCGTGGTTTCGATAGCGCATTCTCGTCAATTTTCGATGCTAACGTCACCACCATGATCGTTGCTGTGGCTCTATACACCATTGGTAATGGACCGATTCAGGGCTTCGCTCTAACTCTAGGCTTAGGTCTTCTAACCAGTATGTTCACGGGCATTTTTGCTTCACGAGCGATCATCAATTTGGTTTGGGGGCGTGACCAACGCCACGATGTAAGGATTTAAGCATGAGTACTTCAAAAATGACTATTTCAGACCGCTATTTTTCAAATAGCAATATGACTCGCCTTCGTAAGGTGATGTCTGTGATTTCTATTGTGCTGTTCATGAGCTCTGTGATGCTAGTGGCAGTGAAAGGTTTTAACTGGGGTTTGGACTTTACTGGCGGTGTGGTTGCCGAGGTTCAACTCTCTGATCAAGTAACCAAAGATGCGTTAAAAACCAAGCTCGACACTGCTTTCCAACAAGACGTTCAAGTGGTCGGTATGGCAGAACAGGATCGCTGGACGATTCGTTACAGCCAACTGACAGACGCTCCACAGCCAAACTTAGTGGATGCTTTGTCATCGGTAAGTGACCAAGTAAAAGTGCTTAACAGCAGCGTGGTTGGGCCTCAAGTGGGTCAAGACATGGTTGACCAAGGTGGCTTGGCGGTATTGGTGTGTTTCCTAATGATCATGCTGTACCTGAGTGTTCGTTTTGAATGGCGTTTAGCACTCGGCGCCCTTGCCGCGATCATCTATGACGTGACGCTTATCTTGGGTCTGTTCGCTTTTACTCAGTTCGAGTTCAACCTGACTGTGTTAGCGGCTGTGTTGGCGATTTTGGGTTACTCGTTGAATGACTCGATCATCATTGCCGACCGTGTTCGTGAAATGCTGCGTGGCAATCCAAATGGTGATACTGATAACCTGCTTAACGAATCGGTTAAAGCGACCTTCTCACGCACCATGGTGACTTCAGGTACAACGCTAATCACCGTATCTGCGCTTTGGCTACTTGGGGGTGCTGCGCTGCAAGGATTCGCAATTGCATTGGTGGTGGGTATTGTTAGCGGTACGTGGTCTTCCGTTTCGGTAGGTATCACACTGCCTAAGCTACTTGGCCTACAGCCTTGTCACTACCAAGTGAAAGCGCCAGTAGAAGTTGAGGGTGAGTACCCTTAGTCAAGCTTAGCTAGCTTATGCACGGTAGGCCGATTTACTTACGCTATTAACCTAAATCAATAATAAAAGCCCTTGAACTCACTTAACCCCCTAAGTAAGTTCAGGGGCTTTATTTTTATATAAGAGTCAACTGGTTAGAGAAAAGCGAGCCTATTTCAAAAAACGATGGATTGAGCAGGCAAGCCCTCATGATATGAAGTATGTTTAGATGACGTTAGTAGAAATGAGGCAAGGGAATGGAATATCGACATCAATGTCATGTAGGCGACCATGGTGATGCACTGAAGCATCCAGTATTGAGTGCACTTGTTCAGTCATTAATGCAGCAGCATTCACGCCTCAACGTTATCGACACGCACTCTGGTACAGGGTGTTATGACCTCAACACTGCACCAAGTAATCATGCTGGTGAGTTTGCTGAAGGGGTTGGGTACTTGTGGCGAAACAAGGCTTATCTTCCTCCGGCATTCGCTTCTTTTATGTCGGTGCTGGAATACTACAATCCGAACCAACTTATCTCTCTCTATCCGGGTTCTGCAGCCATCACCTACCAACAAGGCCGCAGCCAAGATAGCTTCTATTTTTCAGACATTCAGCAAGATGAAGCCGACTTATTACAAACCAACATTGAGAAGCTGCAACGCGATCTTGATGTTTCAAGTAAGCTCACCATTACCGCTGGCGATGGCTTGAAAGCACTGCCTGACGACATAGCAAAACACGACAACCATCACCTGATTGTTATCGACCCGCCCTATGAAACCGATTCTGAATATCTCGCGGTGATCGATGCCTTGGTTAAGGCGTATCAGCAGTCTGAGAAGGTATCAGCATTAATTTGGTACCCGCTTTACACGGATGATAAGAGCTCACTGATTTTGAACCACTGCGTGACAGCGGTGAAAGATGGTTTGCTACCAAGTCCGATCAAGTCGGAACTTCGCCTTCGAGATCCCAAGGGTGATGATCGCCTGATCGGCAGTGGTTTGCTGTTGTTCAATCCACCACAAGGCATTGCGGGAACGGTCGCAGATACGCTCGATTATTTACACAGCCAACTCGCGACTAATGGTGAAGGTTACTGGCAAATGAGAAGTTTATAGATCTGATTTTTATGGGTTTTATGATGGTTTTCTAGACATCACTCACTAAATCACTGTTACCTATGTGGTTTAAATTGACCAAACGCTAACTTTTATCGATTGATTAATTGCAGTGAATCATTTAAAAATAGAATATCAATGCGCACAAGTGCATAATGGCTCATAAGTTAAATAATTACCCCTAATTAATATCAGATTGTGGTTTACCCCCTAAACTGCATAAGGCTCGCACTAGTCATGCGAGCCTTTCTTTTGCCTGAAGGAAAATCTAAGGCAGTTCTATCAATTTAAGATTCACTACAACACTGGATAATCGATGTAGCCTTTTTCGTTGCCGCCGAACAGAGTGGCGCCATCAAGATCGGATAGTTCACTGCCGTTTTGTAGGCGTGATACGAGATCTGGGTTAGCTACGAATGGGCGACCAAATGCGACAAGGTCAGCGTAGCCTTTGCTCAACACTTCTTCGGCGCGTTGTGGTGTGTAGCTGCCGGCAACGATGATGGTGTTAGAGAACAAGGCTCTTAGTTCGACACGGAAGCTTTCAGGGATAACTGGAGCATCATCCCAGTCGGCTTCTGATAGGTGCAGGTAAGCGATGTCTCGATCTTGAAGTGCCTTCGATGCCTCTAAAATCGTTGGTACGATATCTGGGCAGTTCATGTCTTTGAAGGTGATGAACGGCGCCAAGCGCACACCTACTTTATCGGCACCTATCTCTTCAATCACAGCATCAACCACTTCGATTAGGAAGCGAAGTCGGTTCTCGCGGCTACCGCCGTAGTTGTCGGTGCGTTTGTTTGAGTTGGTTCTTAGGAACTGATCAATCAGGTAGCCATTGCCACCGTGTATTTCCACTCCGTTGAACCCTGCCTCGACTGCTTTTTTCGCTGAGTTAGCAAAATCTTGAACAACACGATCGATGTCTGCTTGGGTCATCTCTCTTGGTTGGATGCAATCCACCATGTTGCCGTTACCATTTTCATCTGAGATCCAAACCTGCGTTTCTATAGGTGCCAGTGCAGAAGGTGCAATCGGCAACTCGCCTTTTTGAAAAGTAGGGTGTGATACTCGGCCTACGTGCCATAGTTGGCAGAATATCGCAGCGCCTTGCTCTTTTGCTGCTTTTGTTACTGATTTCCAACCTTCGATTTGCGCATCGGTATAGACGCCGGGTGTGAATGAGTAACCCTGAGAGTCATCTGAAATTTGTGTGGCTTCAGTGATGATAAGCCCTGCACTTGCTCGTTGTTGGTAATAAGTCGCCATCATGTCGTTTGGCACGTTTCCAGGTTGGCTAGTGCGAGCGCGTGTCATGGGTGCCATAACCACACGGTTTTGCAGCTCTAGGCCTTTCAGTTCTGATGCTTCGAATAATTTGTTCATGGTTTCTACCTTGTTTTAATGCTGTGATCTTTCGTTTTTTATTGGGGCTTATTTGCTTTCTGCTGGGCTGAAAATAGAGTTGCTTTGTGGCCTCCCCGCTCGGTTGGCTTTCGCAATAAGCAGCAAACCAATAACAGGGACAACAACGGCTGCGAATGGAATCATGCCTGCGCCTAGTTGGCTGTCGAGTACCATGCCGCCAAGGAATCCACCAAAGGCATTGGCTAAATTAAACGCTGAGATATTCGCGGTTGCTGCTAGCTCTTGGCCTTCGCCACCGTTGTTCATCACTCGAAGTTGCATTGCTGGAACGTTCGCAAATGATGCAATACCAAAGACAAATACCGCTGCAACGAATAGGATTTTGTTGTCTACCACAAGGCCAACTACAACCAATGACACGATCATTGCAACGGCCCAAAACATTGAAGCTTTGCCTAGGTTTTTATCTGAAGAGCGTCCGCCCAAGGTGTTACCGATGATTAAGCCGACACCCACAATCACTAAGATCCAAGTAACAGACTCTTGACCGTAGCCGGTGATGTGCATAGCGATTGGCGCAAGGTATCCGTATAGCGTCATGAAGCCAGACCAAGCAAAAGCAGTGATTGCCAAGCTGATCAGCAGCATTGGGTTTTTGAACGCTAACAGCTGAGTTTTGATGTCTTTTGCTTCACTGTGACCAGTCGATTTGATTGACGTTAGAATAGAAATCATCGCAATCGTGCCAAGTGCAGCCACGGTAAAGAAAGTGGTGTGCCAGCCGAATTGCAAGCTAACCCAAGTTCCCGCTGGAACGCCAAGAACGTTAGCGACTGTTAGGCCTGCGAACATTTGGCCAACGGCACGACCTGCCATTTTTTCAGACACTAAGTTGGTTGCGACAACCGCACCGATGCCATAGAAAGGGCCTTGCACTAAGCCTGCGATCACACGGCTTGCCAGTAGAAGTGGATAGCTTGGCGCTAAGGCGGATAACACGTTGCCAATAATGAACAGTGCCATTAAGCCAATCAGCACTATCTTCTTATTAAAGCGCGCAAGGTAGATTGTTAAGATCGGGCCGCCGATAACGATAGCCAACGCGTAAGCACTGATAAGGTAGCCAGCTTGACCTTCTGTGATTGAAAGTGATGTGGCGATTTGTGGAAGAATGCCTGCGATAACAAACTCAGCGGTGCCAATTGCAAATGCTGCGAGTGTCAGTATCCAAACTTGGAATGGCATCTTTTCTTGTGTCATGGCTTCTGATTTCATGATGAGTTACCTATGTAAATTCTTATTTGTTAGGACGTTGAGATAAACACCCTCACGATTGTTCTTTATGTCTTTGCGGAGTGTTAGCCGAGTAGAGCGCCGCCATCGATATCGATGATTGACCCAGTGACGTATGGGTTATTAATTGCGAACAGGTAACCCATGGCTATCTCTGAAGGCTCGCCAACCTTACCTGCGGGTAGGTTGTTTTTGGCGTTGTCGTACATGTTTGCACGAGCGGAATCGTCCATGTTTTTGTAGGCTTCCGTCATGGTTAAACCCGGGCTAACGGCATTGACTCGAATGGGTGATAGCTCTTTCGCCAGTATTTTGGTTACGCTTTCTAGTGCGGCGTTGATGGCGGTTTTTACGTAAGTACCAGCAACAACTTTGCGTGACAACATACCAGTTGTGAAGGTGATAGAGCCGTTTGGCGTCATGTAGCGTGCGGCATGTTTGGCTACGTTTAAGCTGCCCCAAAACTTAGTGTCAAAAGCTGTCTTAGCGTTTGCGGTTGCTACGTCTGTTACTTTTCCTGCGGGAGCGGATGAGCCAGCCGTTACGATTAAGTGGTCAAACACGCCAATCGATTCGAAGTATTCACAAATCGACTTTTCATCGGTGATATCAACGCCTGTGTGTCGGCTGGCAATATGTACCGTGTTGTTCTCGTTTCTTAGTTGCATCGCTAGTGCTTTGCCGATACCTGATGTGCCACCAATGATGACGAAAGTGCGTTGCTCTTGTTTAGTCGATTCGTTAGTCATTCTCTGAATTCCTGCGTTGTTCTGTTGATGTTTGCCATTATATTTATTCGACTAAATTTGATAATTGGTTAAAATATAAATTCATTATTCGGTTAAGCTGAATAGTGTGACTGAGTATTCAAATCGAGCATTAAGATCGAGAAGTAAGACGAAGAGGTGGAAGCGAGAATCGTATGGATAAGTTTTCAGATATGGCGATGTTCGTCAGTATTGTTAAGCATCACGGGTTAGCTGCGGCTGGGCGCGAACTGGGTTTATCACCTGCGACCATGACAGCAAGGCTTCAAGCGCTGGAAGAGCGATATGGTGTGAAGTTGTTGAATCGAAGTACGCGCCATGTGTCTTTAACCGACTCTGGCGAGCTGTATCACAAGGCGTGTCTGGAGATATTGGATAATGTCAGTGAGGCCGAAAACCTGATCCAAAATGGCGTCAAAGAGGTCAAAGGTCCACTCAAAATCGCCGCGCCGAAAGACATCGGAAAGCAGTACATTCTTCCGATTCTCTCTGAGTTCTGTCAGCAATATCCCGACGTGATCCCTTACCTCTACTTGAACGATAACCTCTCGAACATTGCTGAATCTGGCATGGATATCGTGGTCCGTTATGGTGAATTGGTCGACAGCAGTTTGATATCCAGACGCTTGTCACCAAGCCGACGTGTGCTGTGTGCTTCTCCTGGATATCTTGCCAAGCATGGAACACCGTTAACACCACAAGATTTGGTTGATCACGATTGTTTAGCTATGCTGCGCAGCAATGAAGAGCTCAAGACATGGCACTTCCAAGATCATGATATGAAGAAGTCGATTACTGTTGTTCCAAAGCGATTTTCAGACGATGGCGAAGTGATTCGCTACTGGGCATTAAAAGGCGAGGGCATTGCTCTTAAATCGGTACTGGATGTGCAAGGCGACATCAATAACCAGCGCCTTGTGACGCTGCTTAATGGCTACATGAAGAACTTCAACACCGCGATGTCGGTGTCGAGTGCCGATTTGAATGTGGTGTACATCAGCAAGAAATATCAGCCCAAGCGTATCCGGTTGTTTCTTGATTTCTTGTTTGAGCGGTTTGGCGATTTGGTTGAAAAGTCTAGTTAGATTAGCCGAGAAGCAGCGCATGACAGATCTCTCGAACTCAACACCCGGGTACGGACAGAGAACATTGAACTGGTTATGATACGACCAACATAAGGATGTGATTGGAGAGAAAAATGAAAGTCGTCGGAGATACGGTTATCCAACCTTTTCACAAGGCAACCTGCCATTGCGGTGCGGTTGAACTAGAGTTCAGCTTACCTAACGGGATAGAAAAACCACGCCGCTGTGATTGCTCTATCTGTCGTCGCAGGGGAGCGATTGTGGGCTCTGTTGCACTGGACGGCATCAAGATCCTCAAAGGTGCGGAGCATCTCAAGCTTTATCAATTCAATACCAACACCGCAAAGCATTATTTCTGCTCAAACTGCGGCATCTATACCCATCATCAACGCCGTTCTAGCCCAAATGAATACGGTTTTAACATCGGCTGTTTGGAAGGGGTAAACCCTTTTGATATTGGTGATGTGGTGACCAACGATGGTGTCAATCATCCAGCTGATCGTTAATTTATTGAGCATAAAAAAGGAAGGAATTATGTCTGAATACGGAGCGATCATTCGCTGGAAAAAAGCAGAAGATGAAGTCTTTAGCGACAATCAATACAGTCGAGGTCATACGTGGGAGTTCGATGGTGGTGTCACTGTGCCTGCTTCGTCCTCTCCACATGTTGTGCCACTGCCGTTTTCGGTGGAAGCGAATATTGATCCAGAAGAAGCGTTTATCGCGGCACTTTCTAGCTGCCATATGCTGACGTTTTTGGGCATTGCCGCAAAGCAGAAGTACGTGATCGACTCCTATGTCGATGATGCGATTGGTGTGCTGGAAGAAGATGAATCTGGCCGCTCATCGGTCACTAAGGTGACTCTGCGCCCTAAAATTGTGTTTTTAGGTACCAAAAAGCCCACCGCCAAGCAGCTCGACAAACTGCACCACTTGGCGCACAAAAACTGCTTTATCGCGAACTCGGTAAAAACGGACATTGTGGTAGAAACTAAAGCGTAAACCACACACGTTAACATCCAAAAACCGCGAGGTTGCTTAGTGCATCACTGGCGGTTTTTTTGTGTCTGTGTAATCCTACGTACGGTTTTAATTGAGTGACAGTTAGAAAGTTTTGAGAGATAGGTAGAGAGCTCTTGAATGGTAGGAATAGATTGATTAGCAGAGAGTTATGTTTAGCGTCCCATTGAATAGTTTTGTACATCGTGTGAGTGATAAAAGCCAAGTGATGGTGAATGCTGCGGAATGTGGATGTCAGTTGAAACGAGTTCGTCGTTCGCGTAATTGGCTGTTGGTCGCTCAAGAGTATCAACTCGTTGAATTTAAAACGATGTTAACCCATGAAAAAGACGGTTGGATAGCAATTGCAATCGACAAAGTGCTGCCTAAACCCGTGGTGTGTTTGGCATCTCTGTTGGCCGCTACACCTTCAATGACTGTGGCTCAGCTGGTGATGGAATCTGGATGTTCAATGGCCGAAGCAAGACGTGCTATTGATGAACATGAAGGTCTGTAGGCGTATTCAAATCGTGTGAAAAGAGAATTGCGAGCAGCAAAAAGCCCGTAACGATATTGCGCTGGAAAACGTCATATCGTTACGGGCTTTATCATCTGTGCTGCTGTTAAGCTAAGCCATGCGGCTTATGAAGCATTGACTCGATTAAGAGTTCGCTACTTTTACACGAATCGTGTTTTTGCCAAGCTTTGACAAGTTCAGCTTGTTTAGTGCCGCTTTAGCTTCTTCTTGCTCTGGCATTTCAACAAAAGCAAAGCCTTTTGAGTCGCCAGTTTCTTGGTCTAAAACTAGGCTGCACTCTTTTACTGATCCAAACTCAGAAAATAGCACACGGATGTCTTGCTCAGATGTAGAGCGCGATAGGTTACGAACTAGAAGTTTCATAATAAACCTTGAATATGAATTTACGCCGAGCATTGTCGCACACTTTCATGCTCACCCTCACAAATAATTGTCTCGCGGCTCTATTTCCTTGTAGCTCTATCTAAGCACTAGCCGCGGTTTATCGTGATGTCTGATACGAAGCCATGCTCTGTGCTGGTCAACGCCTGTTGTAGCATCTGAGCGGCTTCTTGCGCGGTCATAAAGCTCGAGGTATCCATGTCTTTACCGCTTGTATTCCAAAACTCGGTCGCCATTCCTCCAGGGTAAACCGCCACGATTTTCATCGGGTGACCTTTTAGCTCCAACCTTACCGATTCGATAAAGCCTTTCACGGCCCATTTTGCCGCGCAGTAGGTGGACTCTTCAGCTTTAGCACCTTGTGCCGCCGTCGACATCACCACAGCGATGGTGACCGATTGATCTTTGTAGCGCTGTACAAGCTCGCGAATCAAAAAGATCGAAGACTCAATATTGTTCTTCAGCATGTCGCTGATGATGGTTGGATCTTGCTGTTCTATCTTACCGAAGTACCCACTGCCAGCGCTGTGGATCACCAGCTTCGGCATTTCAGGTAACGCATCCAATAACTCGCTCACTGAGTGCGGGTCACAGAGATCACACGCTTGGCTAATGGTATTCGCAGGTAGGCCTTGCGCCACTTCTGCTAAACGTTGTGCATTGCGACCTGTAATGGCTACGCGCTGAGCGTCGGCGTTAGCATATTGTTTCGCGAGAGCTGCGCCTAAACCGCTGCTTGATCCGGTAATTAAAATCATACTGTCTTCAATTTGTAGAGTTGATTCGAGATAGTAAGGGGCTAGGCTAAGATTTTCTGAGATCTATGGCTAAAGTTGATCGATAGCCTGGTTGATAGGTTAATAGCTTGGGTGATCGGTCGAGCGGTAAGGCTGAGCTAAGAAAGTGGGGGAAAGCCGTTAAGAATCGACGGGTTTAGCAAGAAATAACAGCGTTAAAAAACAACGAACTAACAAGTAAAAGCGCCGGCATAGAGCCAGCGCTTTTGAGTAATCATAAGTGATTATTCGTCGTCGAACTGTTTGATCGTGAACGCGTCTTCGATTCGGTTAAGCTCTTCTTGTTCTTTCACTCGCTTCTCTTCTTGCAGAGTCGCTCTCGTTTCGTTGAAACGTTTTTTCTCTGACTTAGTCAGGAATTTTACAGCTTTTTTGTTGGTCAGTGCGTAAGCAACTACGTCTTCACCTTTTTCTCTGCGGTCGTTTACGCGTTGTGAGAAACGTTCATTGTCGCGAGCTTTACGCTCCGCTGAGGTCAACTTGCTCATGCTTTAAAGCCTTTTCAATTATTCATGGTAGGGAATCTACGCTTAGCGAAACAAATGGGGACTGCTTAGTGTCAGTCTAGTCCATTTGTATGCTGGTGGCGCATCTTAGCACAATGGCTTGAGCATGCAGGTATGCTATTCGAGGGATCAAACAAAACAGCCCACAATTTTCGTTGTGGGCTGTTTTGTTACGTACTGTAGATGTAGTCATCGATTTAAAACTAAGAATCAGAAACGGCAGTTACATCAAATCTTCTCGATGTATAAGATGACCTCTCCGACTTTAAAGCCAAACTTAGACATCTCAGTCTTGTTGAACAAGCGTTTATCGTCCATTAAGAACATCCAATCATCGAGCACCACTTCATAGGTGCTGCCGTCTACTTCAATTTCTAGATCATATTTCCAATACAGCGCAGAACCTTGGGTTTCACCATAAGCGGTTCCAACGACATCGTTGGCAGTCCCAGAATAGGTGTTTTCGCCCGTTTTGATCAGATTCCAAACGCGAGTTGAGCGCTCGCCATCAGCAAAAGAGAACCACTCTTTTATTTCTCCGTTGTCACCGTCCCAAGTCGCGATCAGTTTGGCATCAAAGCGGCGCAGTAAGTTACCAGAGCGGTCTAGCACCATGCCGTAGGCCATTAGCTCGCCATTAAAAAAGGTTTCAAGCTTGAGCTCTGGCGTTGTGTCGACATGGTCTTCTAAACTTGCAGAGCCACAGCCCACTAGCCAAGTGAGTGAAAAAAATGCCAGAGCAAATTTTATTATTGTTGTTTTTGGATTCATTTGTTCAAACCTAAAAGTTGTTTACGAAGACCGGGTTCAGAGGTGTTTTCAGACAACCAAATCGCTAGAAAGGCTTCACCAAATTGCTTGTCTTGGATGGTGCCGATCGGTTGTTCATCGAAATAAAAACGACTTACGTTATCTTCAGCGACACGAATCGTGAGTGTGCTTCCTTCTTCCACGTTCGGCCACATCGCGTACAAGGGTTTCAACCAACGTTGAATGTTGCTGTCAGAGTAGCCAAGCTTGTTCCACTGATCTTCGGTAGCGTCTACGAGGTCTTTGCTATCGATAGAGCGGTAATACTCAAGCTTCAAAGCTCGTTCGGAGTTGGTTGGAGTCGCGTAGAATTCTGCCGAGTAGAGAGTCCAAAACAGGTAACTCATTTCACCCTCACCACGTTTGTTCAGATCATCGACAGCAGAGGCTCTAGCGTGTCCGGCAAATAACAGCGCAGCAAAGATTAACGGGAGAGTAATAAAGCTTAGAAGTGTGTTTTTTGCTTGCTGATGAGCGCGAACAATACCTCGCTCAGGTTTGAACGTTTGTGTCGGGTTGCGTGGATAAGCCATAAGTCACCTCGTTATTGCCATTTTAGGTTGTATTAAGTTGGAGTAGGCGGCCACCAGTAAGGGCAACAAAATCCCCCAACTTATTGCAAGGGCAGCAACTACCGATGCATCTGGCCAAGTAGTAAGAAGAGCACCTGCTTTGATGCCTCCCCAATAACTACTAGTACCTGCTACGAACCCTATGACAAACAAGATCACTTTCGAGCATTTTAAAAGCCAATTTAGGCTGTGGTTAAAACTGATTAAGAACATGATCCACAGGCAGACAAGCCAAACCGGGAACCACGATTGATTCGCAATTTCAGAGTCGACGGCAAACACGCCGAAGTGGAGTAAGAGGCTATCAAGCAATAGCCCCAATGGTAATAAAATGAGTATCTTCAAATCGCTACTGCGAGTCGGTGATAGAAGGAAGTGAACCACTACAATCAGTGGTGTGACGAACGGGGCTTGCGCGGTAAAGAAAGCACTGCAAACCCAGGTCGCTTGAAACAGTACGAGATTAATAATCCAAAACCGCTTCATCTTTTTCTCCAAAGTAACGAGGTTTTCTTGCGACTACATGGTGAGTGCTGATCACGCGCTCTTTGAATGCGCCTTCACAGTAGCAGAAGTAGAAGGTCCATAAGCGTTTAAACTCTTCTGAATAGCCGAGAGACTCTAGCTCTTCCCAACTATTTTCAAAGGCGATGTTCCAATCATTCAGCGTTCGAGCGTAGTGCAGGCCAATGTCATCAATTTCTTGAACCACAAGGTCGGTGCTGGTCGCAAGGTGTTGGGTCATCACTGAAACAGAAGGTAGGCAACCGCCGGGGAAGATGTACTTCTGAATAAAGTCGACACCTTTGCGGTATTTGTCGTAACGGCTGTCAGCAATAGTAATTGCTTGAATCAGCATCTTGCCTGAGGGCTTAAGTAGCGAGGAACATTTTTCAAAGAAGGTTTGTAGATACTCATGTCCGACCGCCTCTATCATCTCGATCGAAACCAACTTGTCATACTCACCAGTGAGATTGCGATAATCCTCTTTGAGCAGGGTGATTTTGTCGGTTAAACCAAGCGCTTTTACTCTCTGTTCAGCAAGTGCATGTTGGGCATCTGAGATCGTGGTAGTGGTGACGTGGCAACCGTAGTGTTGCGCCATGAAGATGGCTAAGCCGCCCCACCCTGTGCCTATCTCGACCACGCTATCTTTCTCAGACAGTTCTAGTCGCTCACAGATGGTTTTCATTTTGTTTTGTTGAGCCTTCGACAAGGTTTCTGCGTCTTCGCTGTAGATTGCGGAAGAGTACTGCATCGAGCTATCTAAGAAGCGCTCATACAGCTCGTTGCCAATATCGTAGTGGGCGAGAATATTTCGCTTAGAGCCTTGCTCGGTGTTGGCATTCTTACGACGCAGCAATAGGTTTTTGATGCGAGAAATCCATTGTGTCTTGTCATCAAGCTCATCCAATTGGGCTTGGTTACGAGCCATGATTTGAATCACACGCGTTAGATTTGGGCTGGTCCATTTACCATCGATGTACGCTTCAGATGCGCCGATACTGCCGTTGATGACCACATCTCTAAAAAAGGTCGCATCATGAATCACGATTCGACCTTTCAAGTCTGCTTCTCGATCACCGAACACCGAATGCTGGTCGCGCTCAATGATCTCGAGCGTCGCGAATTGCAGGCTTTCTAACACCTTGAAGATTAAAGCTCGATATTTACAGTTGCTTGAAACAGCAACGGCTTTAGCTTGTTGTTCAATATTGTTGTTTTGTTTGGCAAGCTGTTCCATGTAAACCTCGCTGATAACTCATTCTAATATTTTGTGCCAACTAAGCTGAGTTCTGCTCCTTGATTGGAGCGAACCCAAGCTTCAATTGAGTTCTTTCATGTGCGCTTAAGACGTTGAGTCTGGATGCGCCACAAACGGTACTTTTTTCAGGAATAATTTGAGAGCCTGATAATAAATTCCCATCACGACTTTTATCGTCATCGCCGGAATCTTGAATACCGTTCGTCTAATGTTTGTCTTGGTTACTGACTGCTTCGTCAGGGCTAGTGTCGCATCGAAAAGCTTGTCGTCTCGGCGGCTTTCGATGTGAACTAACGTGCGTTTCGCTGGTGGCTTAATCTTCCAAAAATAAGTCATGTTCAAATCCATGAACGGCGAAACGTGAAACTCTTTTTTTACCTTCAATTCTTGGTGCATGTCGATGAGATAGTAGTGTCTTTCTCGCCAAGGCGTGTTACTCACCTCAGCCAACATGTACTTACAATCTCCAGTCTCGTCATAACAGAAGAAACAGTTGATTGGGCTGAAATAGATGCCTAAACAGCGGCACTGAGCCAGCATCGTCACACGGTTTGAATCAGACCAAACCCCACCAAGTTGTTGCACTTTGGAAGCTATACGTTGCTTAAGTGATTTTGGTTCATCCGTGGTGACATTTTCTTTTTTTTCAGCGAGATAATCCGATTCGACAAAGCGAATCGGGTTGTACCAACGAGTTCCGAACAGCGCACTGCGCGCTGTGGTTTGGGGCAGCTCATCAAGATCTAACCCCATCATATACAGCTGATAGCTGAATTCATGAGTGATGTCGCCAAAGCGGCGATGTCTGACGTTACCCCAATAGATACCGCTGAGCTCTTCACTCTTTTCGGATGCGATCCCCATCTCGGGTGTCAGGGTTTGACTGTTCATAGCGCGGAACTCGTACTCAAATCTAAACCGAAGCGTTTGGTCACATCGAGTGCACTGTGGACACCGTCTTCATGGAAGCCGTTATACCAATAAGCGCCAGCAAAGTGCGTCTGGTTTTTGCCACAGATTTGCTCACGCTTGTGCTGAGCTTCGACCGTGTTCGAATTAAGTACCGGGTGATGATAAACAAAGCTGCGAATAATTTTTTCTGGGTCGATGGCTTCGCTTTGATTCAAGGTGACACAGAAGGTGTCTTGGCTTTCGATGCCTTGCAGAATGTTCATGTTGTACGTGACACAGGCAGGTCGTTTACTGTCGCCATCCAACATGTAGTTCCAGCTTGCCCAAGCCAGTTTTCTGTCTGGTAACAAGCGAGTATCGGTGTGCAGAACCACTTCATTGCGGCTGTATGGGATCTCGCCCAGTACCTGTTGCTCTTGTTCTGTTGCATCACCAAGCAAGCGTAAGGCTTGGTCTGAGTGGCAAGCAAAGATTACTTCGTCGAAACCTTGTGCGCTGCCATCTTCAAATTCAATCGTGACGCCTGTTTCTTGGCGAGTCACTTGTTTAATCGATGTATTCAGTGCAACAGTCTTACTTAGGCGTGAAAGGATGATTTCAACATAAGAACGCGATCCCTTTGGTATCACATACCACTGAGGACGGTTCGCGATATCGAGCAATCCATGGTTGTAGAAAAACTGAATGAAGAACTTGAGCTCAAACTCTTCCATTTCTTCCAAGCTTGTCGACCAAATCGCCGCGCCCATCGGTAAGATGTAGTGCTGGCTGAAAAAGTCGGAAAATTGATTATCTCGTAGGAAACTGCCAAGGGTAACGTCTGGTGTGAATTCATTGCTTTCAAACTGAGCCTTACACAGCTTGTTGAACTTGAGAATGTCAGACACTAAAGACCAGAACTGAGGTTTGAAGATGTTGCTCCTCTGCGCGAATAACGAATTAATGCTGTGGCCGTTGTATTCAAACTTGGTCGTCGTGTTGTGGACGCTGAAGCTCATCTCAGTCGGTTGCCTTTCGACATCGAGTTGTTCTAGAAGCTGATTGAAATTCGGGTAGGTTCGATCGTTGAATACGATGAAACCTGTATCTATCGAAAACGCCGAGCCTTGATGTTCAATATCAACGGTCGCGGTGTGCCCCCCAACGTAATCATTCTTTTCGAATACTGTTACGTCGTGGTGCTTATCTAATATATGCGCGCAAGTGAGTCCAGAGATACCTGAACCAATAATGGCGATTTTCTTCATTGTTATACCATCCTTGAAGCGAGTTTTTGCCAAACTGGAGTTGGGAGCATTCTTAGTAGCTTCATCAACATGATGAATCGTCTTGGGAAATCGATTTCACTCTTTCCTTGAGCGATACCATTTACGATTCGCTGAGTTGCGGCCTCACTACTAATAATCATAGGCATAGAGAACGTATTTCGCTCGGTTAATGGCGTTTCAACAAAGCCAGGGTGCACAATTGAGACATGAATGTTGTGCGTTGCCAGATCAACCGAAAGTGTTCTGCCTAAGTAGGTGAGGGCTGCCTTTGAAGCGCCATAAGCCTCGGCTCTTGGCAAAGGTAAAAAGCTGGCGCTGGAGCTGACTAAAACCAAACGGCCGCCGGGCTTGATGTTTTTTAACCAAGCTTTAAGGGCGTAGCCAATTGAAATTAGGTTTATGTTGATGACGCGCTCAAAAAGCTCGGCATCAAAATTCACTGGGTCGTCGATGTACTCACAATCACCCGCATTTAAAATCAGCAGATCGAGCGGCTTGTCTTGGTCGAGTTCTGGGAAGTTGTGGTAATCAGTCAAGTCGAAACAGAGCGGTGAAATTGATGAATGCGCGACGTCTGTATCGTGAGAATCAACTAAGGCTTGCAGCTTGTCTGAGTTGCGGCCACAAGCAATCACCTGATGCCCTTGCTGAGCGTAATCTTTAGCTAGGGATTGGCCGATACCTGAGGTCGCGCCTGTAATCATAATACGCATTATCGACTCGCTCTCTTTTTGATGGATTTTATCGCGCAGCCCAGTACTGGAATGTGTTCATACAACATAGAACCGACGTCGAGGTAGTCTCTGTGGTAAATCACTTGACCGTTGAGCATCTTGAGATGGCTGTGTCCTTGTACTTCGATTGGCTTTTGCCCATTTAATTGCTTGTGAGCAAATTGCATCGTCCAGTAAACGGAAGCTTCGTCGTTCGCTTCGAAAGTGTGTTCGATATGAAAGTAACAGCTGGTTACTTGGGTGTAGAGGTTCTCGAAGTAGTGCGTAAGCGCCGAAATACCGCTGACATGATGCAGCGGATCTTGGAATTCAATATCAGGGTGATAAACCGTCTTAAGCACGTCGAAATTGTCGGTTCCGAGTTCTCGATACATGTTGAGAAAGTTATCAAGCCATAGAGAGTTATCCATAATATTCACTCTAATTATTTGAAGAAGGCTAAGGCTCTCAATCGTGCTTCTTTATGCTCAACGATGGGTTGCCAGTATTCGCTGTCTATTCCGTTTTTAGCGATAAAGTCATGTGGGAAATGTACATGCTTATCTGGGATATTTTGCAGCTCTGGTATGTACTTACGAATAAAAATTCCTTTTGGATCAAACTTTTCACTCTGAGTGATTGGATTGAAAATTCGGAAGTAAGGTTGAGCATCACAGCCCGTACTTGAAGCCCACTGCCAGCCACCATTGTTGGCACTAAAGTCACCGTCGATAAGGTGTGACATAAAGAAACGTTCGCCCCAACGCCAGTCAATAAGCAGGTGCTTGGTTAGGAAGCTTGCCACCACCATTCTTAGCCTGTTGTGCATCCAGCCCGTTTCAACCAGTTGACGCATTGCTGCATCAACCAATGGATATCCTGTTTTTCCTTCGCACCAAGCTTTGAAGCTAGGATGATCGTGATACCAATCTAAACCATTGTATTTTTGCTGAAAGTTAGCGCCTTTAACCAGTTTAGGATGGTGAAACATCAAATGCTTATAAAAATCTCGCCAAATCAATTCGTTGAGCCAACAAAAGGCCGGTAATTGCGTATCAAATAACAGATCGGGTTGCTGCTGAATCAATTGAATCGCTAACCAACGTGGGCTCACGGCGCCAATCGCTAAATAAGGTGATAGCCCCGATGTTCCTTTAACTGAGGGAATATCTCTCAGACGTGCGTAGTCGTTGACTTTATTGCCTAAGAAATTGGGGATCACATTGCCCAATACATCTTGGCTTAATGGCCAGCGACTCGAATCAACACGCGGAAAATCGAAATCATAGTCAGCAGAGATGGTTAAGGCTTGTAAGTCGTCAGGAAGCTGTGTTTGTGAACGTTCAGCTGACTCGACAGGAGCTGGACTGCAGATGATGCCTTTCACCTGAACTTCTTTTAACCAAGCGTTCTTAAAGGGCGTAAAGACTTTGAACATCTCGCCTTGTTTGTTGAGAACGCTACCGAGTGGCAACATAACGTCACAATCACTGATCTTGAGGTTTAAGCCGCTTGAAATTAGCTTTTTATCGCGAGCCTGTTCATCGACCTCAGGCTCAGAGTTTGCGTAGACGCACTTGGCATCAAGCTGCTGGCATAAGTCGATGAGCTGTCTGGATTGGTCGTCAAAATCGGTCGCTTTCAGGTGAAGCAACGTTATCCCAAACTCAGCGAGCTGGGATTTGAGTTGTTTTAGATGACGATAGATGAAATCAGCTTTGATTGGTGCAAGGTGGTGTTGCTGCCATTGCTGTGGGGTTGAAATAAAAACGGCGATAGATACGCCGTTTTCAATTGCTGCGACGAGCGCTGGGTTATCGTGAATCCTCAGGTCTCGTCGTATCCATAAAATGTCGCTCAATATCCGTATCTCAGCTTAAGTTCTTGTGGGTGAGGGTTTAGGTAAACCTGTGATTCCAAGTACTCGTTTGGGTATTCCATTAGGTAGTGATTGATCAGTGTCAGCGGCACTAGCAATGGAATCACGCCCTCTCTGAAAGAATCTATCTGGTTGGTGAGTTCTTGCTTGTGAGCGCTACTCAGTTGTTTTTTAAAGTAACCTTGCAAGTGATGCAGCGTATTGGCGTGACTGCCTCGATTAGCATGATGCGATAACGCCTTCATCAAACCTTCGATGTATTGAGCCGCCAATTCGTCGATGTCTAACTCATTACCCGCTAAAAGCTTACCTAAGCTTTTGTAACCCTCAACGTGATGACACATGACTAAGTACTTGTGGGCGCTGTGGAACTGTATCAGTTTGTGTTTAGTTATGCCTTCATCCACAAGATCGAGCCATTTTTGATAAGTGAACACTCGAGTCATGAAGTTTTCACGCAAAATGGGATCGTTAAGGCGGCCGTTTTCTTCAACGGGAAGTAACGGGTTGCCGTCCATAATTTGTTGGGTGAACATGCCTACGCCAGTCGATTCAGAGCCGCGACCATGGTGGTGATACACCTTCACGCGCTCCATGCCACAGGTTGGGCTTTTTTGACACACAATAAAGCCAGCAATGTGTTGGTTGTTCTTTGAGTAGTTTTGACCGAACTCGATCAGTTCGTTGGTCACATCACCTGTACCATCTGGGCGAGAGACGTGAATGATGTCATCTAACATTCTTGTTTGACGAATGGTTGGACGAGGGGTTGGAAGACCAACAGCCATCTCTGGGCAAACAGGTTCCAATTCCACGTAGTCTGCTAGGTCGTCTGTACAAAAACGAGAGCGTTTATGACCTGTGTCGAAACGTACTTTGTGTCCAGCAACACATGCACTGATACCGATTTTGATTTTCTTTTCCATTGGCCAACTCCTTTGCTCTTGCTCTGAGCTTTTTCTTATAGTTCAACATTGCTAATCGTACTTACAGAGCTGGGTGTATTTTTACTTTGACACCGTAGTTGTTTTTATTCAGATGTATTGACGATATACAAGATAGCTTCATGCCATCCTGTATATTTATAGCCTGCAACTGGGTTAATAGATATATTTTCCAAGTGGATTGAATAGTTGGCTCACACCTTTTGTGAAGTAAAGCGCATCACTTGAAACGGTTAAGCAGACACAACCTTCTTTTGTTGCCGGTTGATGAGTGTGATTGCCATCCAACCAGATGAAATCACCTTTGTTGTAAACGCCCATTTCGTCTTCGAAACTGCCTTCTAGAAGAAGCGTGATCTCGAAGCCTTTGTGGGTGTGGCAAGGCACTTGTCCATCTTTGTCGATGTGCAACAAGCTGGTGTGGTGTGCCTCGTCAGCAAAGTCGAGTCTTGCTCGTGAAATTTTGCCTAGGTTCATCCAGTCCTTTCTCGCTACTGAGTTAAGGGCACGAGGGATTGTGAATGTCGTGTCAGCAACAGTTACTTTCTGAACCTCTGGAGTCACTTCAACAGACTGAGAAGTATCAGCAGTGATTTGCTCTATCGCGTCAAAATCAAAGTCCATATCGTCCATTGAGAAGCTGTCTAGATCTTTATTTGAGAATACTGGCTCTGCGTCAAAAGCATTATTTGCTGCTACAGCTGTAAGCTGCTTGACTTGTTGTTGGCAGTGTTCACATAGCTCTACATGGCTAGAAACAATCAAAGAAACTGAATCAGCCAACGTGCCATCGACGAAGTCTTTCAAGATTGCCGCGTTTGGGTGATGTTTAATCATGGTCTTGTTCCCCCATGTGAACTTTTAATTTGGCTAAAGCGAGTCTCAGACGTGATTTCACTGTTCCAAGTGGGACGCCAAGTTGCTGAGCGAGTTGCTCTTGAGAGAGCTCTTGAAAGTAAACGCCTTTGACGATGGTTTTCTGAGCGAGAGGCAACTTTTCTATTTGAGTCATTACGTGTCGGCTCATCAAATGGTCACCGAATGGCAAATCTTCGCTTTGAGACTCGGCTACCATCGCATCGATTGGCCAGATATCGTCGGCTATCGTTTGTTCGGCTTTCGCTTTCACTTTGCGCAACATGTCGAATGCTGCATTACGCATTACCGTGTAGACCCAAGTGGTCGCAGCGCCTTTATCTACATTGTAGAGATGTGCTTTCTTCCAAACATTAGTCATCGTGTCTTGAACTAGCTCGTTTGCAGCAGCTTCGCCACCCAACTTACTGATACCAAAACGCTTGATCTTAGGAGCGAAGAACTTGAACAAACAGGTGAACGCCTGCTTGTCTCGGTCTGTACCAACCAACACCAGCCAGCTCGAGAGCTCTGTCGGTACTTTGTTGTCTGTAGGTACTTTGTTATCGGGAATAATGACATGCTCCTTGCCGTTCCCTGAACTTCTGCTTTCCACTTGCATAGTAACTAACCATCATGCGAATTTGATGGGCACTACGTGAAAGGAGAAAGTCGGGATCACTTTAATTTAAATTAATTTCTACTATACAAAATTATAGCGAAGAAAAGTGCTTATTGCCCCGTAATGATTTGATTCAAAAAAGGAACTAGAGACGGAAAACTGGCTGGCTCAGTAAATTCTGTTTTCTTTTCCAGTGGGATAGGCATCATTTCGAGCAATCGCGCACAGATCCATTGTGGGCTCTCAAAATCAGGAGTGGGATAGAGTGTTCTTATCGAATCGTGGTCGCGAAACAACTGAACCAAAAAAGCGGTAAACACGTTAGGCACTTTATATTCATCGGTAGGCCAGTGAGGCAACAAGCTGAACTTACTTTTAATCAGGTCATCATCGTCTCGAAACGACCCATGCAATTGCACCAACTTTTCGCCTTCGACATCAATTTCTAATATCTGGTCGTCCGACATATTGAAGTCGACGATGGTCACCTTTGTTCCCCAAGAGCTGAGATGATCAGAGTTAGATTTGTCTTGAGTGGCGATAATGAAACCATCGCCCTGCGCTGCGTGAGCGACCATCGCGAGATACTTTGGCTCAAAAATGCGCAGTCTTTGTCTGCCTCCCGGTAAAAGGAAGATGGGGAGGGGAAACACAGCGAGCTCCAGAGAAGACTCTACGGGTGTTTCTGGTTCGGCGTCTGTCCGCGTGGTCTTCCTAGGTGAATTCGGCACATAGTACTCCTTAGTTCAGATGTGATTCGAGAAGATATACGCGGGGAGGGTGGTGTTCGATCAATTCGCTTCGGCTTATGTTCGCAAAGGGATAGATATTTTGTTGCACCTGTTCATAAATTCATTGTTTTTACCTTTTCTCATACGCGTCATTAGGTAATATATGAACAAATAGTAAGCGAATGGGTAGTTGCCAGACGATGCTTCTATCTGACGTTCTTCTATACCTAACATCGCATCAAAGGAATGGTCATGATTGTTATTTATGGTATCAAAGAGTGCTTAAATCCAATTAAGTTGCAGCTCTCTAATGTGTTGCAGCAGTGCTTGAATAGTGAAATGGGTTTACCCGATGACAAGCGAGCACATCGGTTTGTGCCATTGGAACGGGATGACTTCTTTTACCCAGAAGGAAGAACAGAAGCCTATACCGTCATTGAGATCAACATGATGGAAGGTCGAGCGGTAAACACCAAAAAGCGTCTAATCAAGAAGATCTTTTCTGAGATTGAAAAGCAGCTCTCTATCTCTCCGATTGATATTGAAATCACCATTAAAGAGCAGCCTTCACATTGTTGGGGTTTTCGAGGGATGACGGGCGATGAAGCACAAGATCTGAAGTACAAAGTGAACGTCTAGGGTTTAAGCTCTTAACTCTTAACTCTTAACACGTAAGACTTAAGCCAATCTATCGAGTGACGGCTTTGGAATTTGATGCCAAAGCCGTTTTCCTAGTTCTCGACACTAACCTTTAAGCATCTAAGCATCTAAGCATCTAAGCATCGTCACTCTTTTTTAAATACTGATGCCAATTTTCATTGATCACGTCAAAGTGCTCAACGCAGAACTCTTTTCTGTCTTTCAAATAGTCGTTTTCCACTTCATCGAGCAAGTTCTTATAGGCATCGGGATCGCTGCCATACACCAAGCATAACGTGGAGAAGTAACGCTGCAGGTCGAAACTGTGCTCGTCGATGTATTCCCCCAAGTCGTAATACTCTGGGCGGTCTTCTGACTCGAAAGCGAACATGTCTGCAGCGCTGATAGCCGCGTCGGCCCCATGCTCTACGTAGTTAAGCAGTAGCACGGTTGCTAGGTTATCAACCGCATCTTCTTCTTTACCCAATATGGCAATGTTCTGATCTTCGATATACGCATGCCCAGTCTCGTGTAGCAGGGTGTGCAGCAAGGTATCAATAGCGCCGGTTTGCGCAGATTTCCCATACTCTTTTTCGTATTGGTTCTTCTCAAAGTAATTGAGTGACTCAGCGTAAAAACTGTAAGGGATCAGTACTTGATGGGTTTGTGGAGCGTAGAGTGGTCCTTCTTCCCCGCCATATTGAATGGTTAATGGCTTCTCAAACATGAAGAGTTGGTTTGATAGGTCGACCACGGTGTCATTAACGCCACTGCTTTGAATCTCTCGTTTGAGCTGCTCTTCTTCGGTATTTTGCGGTGTAGAGTACTCGACGATTAGGTTACTTTGGGTGGCTTGTTCACTAGATGCATAAGTTGTGGCAAACATTGCACTCAGGGCTAGGCTGCAGGTCAATGTTCGTTTCAATAATGTCATCGGCTATCCTTGTGATTACGTTGCGATTCAGAGTCGTGCTGGGGGTAACAACTCCAAGCTGTGTACCCTGATTTAGTTATTGCGTTAGAGTATAAGTTTAGACGGAATTTTGATGCATCGAGGACTGCAATTTTTGAAGTAGGCGCTATCCTATCAATGAATAATCCGCTTAGAGATTCGCCACAAAGAATAAGTAAGCTGAATGAGCGGTGTCGATGTGATTCGTTTCTATTGGTAATTAACAGATAAATTTCGGTTCAACACAACCCTTGTGCTATACTCCGCGCCCCAATCCGAATTGGCTTGTTTAATCTTAGGAAATTATTATGAGTGTTAAAAACGAACTTCAACAAATTAACAACCGTCTAGACAAGTGTCGCCACAAGTTAGATGCTGCTAAAACTCGTAATGATCGTCCTGTTGTTCGTCAGTTCGAGGAAGAGATTAAGAAGCTAACTAAGAAAATTGCCCAGCTTAAACACAAAGAAAGCTATGATGTGAACCAAGAGCGTAAGTCTCTGGTTGATATGCCATTTAGCCGTGAGATCACTAAGGCTGAGCAAGCGGATATGGGTAAACTTAAAAAGTCTGTTAAAGGACTCGTAATTGTTCACCCAATGACGAAGATCGGTAAAGAACTTCGCATTGAGGTTATGACTGGTTACGCACCGAAAAAATTCTAATTACCAGCGATGGTGATTAAAGAGGAGCTAGAAATAGCTCCTTTTTGCTTTTTTAGGTTTTAAGAAAGCAGAGTCAGCGGCATAGGTACTCACGCCGTTTTCAACTTTTAGGAGGTGATTGTTGTCACAAATCCTTTTATCTCCTATAAAAGTTAACGTGCTACTAACATGGTACTAAGCGATCGCAGTAATGTGTTCGCTTTTCGAATCCACACTTTCTCTCCAGTTTGTATAAATATAGGTAGAGCAGCACAAATAATTACAGATAAAACTAGACTCATTAGGGAAGATGAGAACGTAAAAAAATAGAGGTTATATGAATCAATTAATTTCAATTGGACCACTAGAATCCTTCCTAATCGCGATTAGTGTTTTGTTTCTAGGTCATTTCGTCAATGCAAAGCTTCCGATTCTCAAAAAGTACAACATTCCAGAGCCCATTGTCGGCGGCTTGATTGTCGCTTTTGCTATTACAGCCCTGCACTTTAACGGCCTTGATCTTGAGTTTTCCTTGCCCCTGCAGAACACGTTTATGTTGATGTTCTTTGCAACGGTCGGTCTTGCGGCGAACTACACGCAGCTGATAAAAGGTGGTGCTAAGGTATTCCTATTCTTAGGGGTAGCGTCGGTTTACATCATTATCCAAAACGGTGTAGGCGTAACCTTAGCTACGGCACTAGGCCTTGAACCCTTGATGGGTTTGATTGCTGGCTCTATCACCCTTTCGGGCGGTCACGGCACAGGCGCGGCTTGGTCTCAAACTTTTGCAGACACGTTTGGCATTGCAAATACGCTAGAAATCGCGATGGCTTCAGCGACCTTTGGTTTGATCATCGGTGGTATTATCGGTAGCCCAGTGGCGCAAAAGCTGATTGATAAAAACCAGCTTGAATCTGAGTACGGCACTGGCACGCAAACACATGAACGCTTCCCTGAACTTGTTACTTACAACGAGTATGAAGAAGACAAAGTGACGGCGAAGAAGGTGATTGAAGTGTTGTTCATCCTTCTTATCTGTATCACGGGTGCGAAGTACCTAGAGCAGTGGGTGGCGACTTTTGAAATTTCTTGGTTGATGATTCCTGACTTCGTTTACGCGTTGTTTATCGGTGTGTTCATCACTAACGTGTTTGAAGTGACTAAGCTGCATAAGACTGACAGCGAAACGGTCGATATTCTTGGTACGGTGTCATTGTCACTGTTCCTAGCAATGGCGCTAATGAGCCTTAAGCTTTGGAACATATTTGACCTTGCGATTCCGTTCTTGGTTATCCTTGCGGTTCAGGCGGTTGTGTTAGGTATCTTCTCTTACTTTGTGACGTTCAAAGTAATGGGTTCTAACTACGACGCAGCGGTTATGGCAGGTGGTCACTGTGGTTTCGGCCTAGGTGCAACACCAACAGCGGTAATGAACATGGGCTCTTTGGTGAACCGTTTTGGTCCTTCACCACAGGCGTTCATGGTGGTGCCAATTGTTGGTGCCTTCTTTATCGATATCGTTAACCTGATTATCCTTCAGGGTTACATCTCGTTTATCGGTTAATGTTCGCCTTTACTTAAACGCAATGTGCTTATCGCACTAAGATGAATACAAGAAAGCCAGTCTGTTGACTGGCTTTTTTTGTTCTTGTTTATCGAGGTTTTCTTGCCTGATACCCCTGCGGTTAGGGCTCTGTCACATCAACACGCCCTAAAGTGTTGTAACGACTTCATCAAGAGCTAGGCGCGCTTTTGGTTTGCCGTAGTTGTAGTCTTCGCCGTCTTTGTGGTAGCCGATAGCTAGAGCTACATCAACAACGTGACCTTCTAGTTCGTCAGCAAACTCTTCGCTGATCATAGCTGCATCTACACCTTCCATAGGTGTTGAAGCGATACCTAGACGAGCTAGTGTGTGCAGTGTGTTACCTAGTGCGATGTAAACTTGAGACTTAGTCCAGTTACCGTTGAAACCTGTTTCGTCTGTGTTCATTTCTGCGAATGCGTAAGCACCTAAGAATTGCTCGTACATTTCAGCTGGTAAGTGACCAGAGCTTACTTCTGTATCAGCACGCTTCGCGAATTTCTCTTTAGTGTACTTAGGATCGTGAGCAAACAGGATCGTGTGTGACGCTTCTTTCGCATGTGGTTGGTTAAACTGGAACATGTTTTCGAAAGTATTGTGGAAGCGTTGTTTTGCTGCGTCACTCTCAATGATGATGAATTTCCAAGGCTGAGAGTTGATAGAAGAAGCTGACAAGCGAAGTGCTTCTTTGATTACTTCCATGTCTTCCGCAGAGATGCGCTTTTCTGCATCGTATTTTTTAGCTGTGTAACGAGTGTTTAGATCAGTAATGATTGGATGAGTCATGTTGAATCCTAATATCTATCAATAATAAATGTTGTAGGGTTTTATGTTCAGTTACGTCAACAATAAACGGATAACCAATTTAAACGAATCTCAATAGATTGAACGTCTAAATAGTTATCGAACATGCCCCAATAAATCGAGTATCTGCGGTAGCTCAAGTCGATGGGTGTAAGATAATAGAAGAATGACTCGGGAAAAATAGCGAACATATCAAATCACTATGGTTAATAATGTCCATAATGATTCAATAAGTGTGATCTTAATGGAGGTGGAATCTCTAGATTCAGTAGCTTAGTACGCTTTGATACCATATTGGCGCAATAATGGCGGAAGTACGCTGTCTAGGTTGGGGATATCTTCTGGCGTGATTTCGATTAAACCAAAACCATGCTCTTCATAGATTTTTCTCGTAGCTTCACGTTTATTTTCGGCGATTGGCGCAGAATCAGTTCCCCAGAACTGGATGTATACTTTGCCACTTGGTAGATAAAAATCGCTGATCACTTCTTTTGATATCGGAAGCGGACGCTCGTACGCATGGACCACTCCTGCCATATAAAGCCAGTTATCAATGATCAGCTCTCCCTTTGATCGAACATAATGCCCGTCTAAGCTTCGGTGCTTCGCCTCAAATTTCTGACGAAAACTGGAGAATGACACATCGGTCGAGTGGCTTTCAGCATCATGCCCTAGGAATTCAACAACAGACTGCTTTAAACGCTTATTGCGAACCAATGAGTCGTGCCATACCACGAATAAGTTTTGAGTCGCTTTGTCTTCTCTTTGTTCACCTCCGGCTTTTAAGCCTGTAGAGGTGACATGCCAACCGTCTTCTTCTTTTGTTATCCAACCAAGCTCGTTGAGCAGTAAGTTGATTTTCTTTGCGCTGAGTTGAAAGGCACTGCCAAGCTGGGTGGCGGTGAGTGTTTTTCCTGAGAATGAGTCCAAATCGATAAGCAGTTTCTCTGGCCAGACAATAAAGACACCAAACTTCTTGTGTTCGACATATTCCCCACCAAAGCTTTCTCCCCGTTCTGTGAGAATCCAACGCTCTTGTGAACGCACTATATAGCCCGCTGTTTTTAGATCGCTAAATAAAGCTTTAGCTTCTATGCCTTTTTGTTTAGCGAGTGCGGATGTGGAAATTTTGTCTGACATAGTCTTTTCTCAAATAGCGGAGTGATCAGCTGATGGGTGTTGGATATATATATGATGCGATAGCGTTGGTAAATACCATATCACATCTATCAATGCTAACTGCAGTTCAGTGGTCTATGTTTTTAGTAGAGCGTTAGGTCTCGTTTTGTATGTTTAGCAAAATGTAGCTCAAACTGTAATTAAATTACAGGTATCGCGATTTTGCTCATCTGGGTGCATATTTTATATACGTGACACGATGTTCTTTTATACGGTTTATATAGATCTTAGATGCTATATTTTATTAAATGTGACTTTAATCACATTTTATTTTTAAGTATTACAAAATAAAATGTGATCTAGATCGTGTGTTGATGATATCTATTCTCATTAATTTGGCTTTGTAATTTAAATTCATGGTGTTTTTGTGATCTAAGGTGTGCTTGTTAACCCGAAAGTGCTTTTCGTGTGTGATGGCTATCACGAAAGTTGGGCTAAGGTGCATTTTGGAAATGTTGTGATACATTTTAATCGACTTTTGAGTACACACTTTCGGTCATTTGACCAACCAATACATTACGGGGTTCTACCTATGTTATCACCAGAAGCAAAGATTAAGGTTCAAAACTTTGGTCGTTTCTTATCCAATATGGTAATGCCAAACATCGGCGCATTTATTGCGTGGGGTTTCATTACTGCACTATTCATCCCAACGGGTTGGTGGCCTAACGAAACGTTAGCATCAATGGTTGGTCCTATGATTACATACCTACTGCCACTATTGATTGGTTACACCGGTGGTAAAATGGTTGGTGGTGACCGCGGTGCGGTAGTGGGCGCTATCACAACAATGGGTGTTATCGTTGGTACTGATATCCCAATGTTCATGGGTGCAATGATTGTAGGTCCACTAGGTGGTATCGCAATTAAGAAATTCGATGAAGCTGTTCACGGTAAAGTGAAGAGTGGTTTCGAAATGCTAGTGAACAACTTCTCTGCGGGTATCATCGGCATGATCTGTGCGATCATCGCGTTCATCGTGATTGGTCCTGCGGTTAAGATTCTGTCTGGCGGACTTGCGGCTGGCGTAAACGCAATGGTAGAAGCGGGTGCACTACCTCTAGCATCTATTTTTGTTGAACCTGCGAAAATTCTATTCCTAAATAACGCAATCAACCACGGTATCTTCTCTCCACTAGGTATCCAGCAATCTGAAGAGATGGGTCGCTCTATCTTCTTCCTAATCGAAGCAAACCCAGGTCCTGGTTTTGGTCTTCTACTTGCTTACATGGTGTTTGGTAAAGGTAGCGCGAAGCAATCTGCTGCTGGTGCATCTATCATCCACTTCCTAGGGGGTATCCACGAAATTTACTTCCCTTACGTTCTAATGAACCCACGTCTAATTCTTGCGGTAATCGCAGGTGGTATGGCGGGTGTATTCACTAACGTAATGTTCGATTCTGGCCTTATCTCTCCAGCATCACCAGGCTCTATCTTCGCAATCTTACTGATGACGCCAAAAGGCTCTTACATCGGTGTTGTATTGTCAGTTATCGCAGCAACAGCAGTATCTTTCTTAGTGGCTTCAATTCTGCTTAAAACTTCAGCTCAAGATGACGACGAAGACTCTCTAGAAAAAGCTTCTGCACAAATGAAAGACATGAAAGCGTCTTCTAAAGGTGCAGCAGCAGAAGCAAACGTAAACCTAGCGGATGTAAAAGCAGTTTATGTAGCGTGTGATGCGGGTATGGGTTCAAGTGCAATGGGTGCAGGTCTACTACGTAAGAAAGTAGCAACAGCTGGCCTAGACATTGAAGTAACCAACTACGCAATCAACAACCTACCGGCTGATTCGCAAATCGTTATTACGCATAAAGACCTAACAGATCGTGCTCGTAGCACTGTGCCAGGTGCGATGCATATGTCTCTAAGCAACTTCCTAGACGGCGGCGTATACGACCAACTAGTTGCTGAGCTTGTCGATGCTCAAAGTGGTGAAGCGAAAGTAGAAGCTCCGGCTCCAGCAGCAGCTCCAGCGCAAGAAAGCAACAAGCTTGCACTCACTGACGACAGCATCTTCCTTGGCCTTAAAGCGACTCAAAAAGAAGACGCAATCAAGTTTGCTGGCGAACAATTAGTAAAACTTGGCAACGTATCACCAGAATATGTAGATGGCATGTTTGCTCGTGAAGAGCTTGTGTCTACTTACCTGGGTGAGTCTATCGCAGTACCACACGGCACAATCGAAGCGAAACAGTACGTACAAAAAACCGGCATCGTTTTCTGTCAGTACCCTGAAGGTATTCAGTGGGGCGAAGATGAAGACGATATCGCGAAGATGGTTATCGGTATTGCCGCACAAGGCGATGAGCACAACATGGTGCTGATGGCTATTACCAATTCACTCGATGATGAAGAAGCTGTGGAATGCCTACAGAACACAACAAACCCTGCTGATGTTCTACGTATTCTCAACGGAAACTAAAAAGCTCTAGTCAAGCTCCTGAGTGAAGGAGGCCGGTATCCCCCTACTGGCCTCATTTTCGGTCTTAATCTTTCTAACAAGATTCAGTCTGAATAGCTTACTGCTTAATGCCGAGGGCACATCGTCAAGGCATGTTGTTGAGCAGTTAGCTATCTAGATTCAAATATTTATAAGGTCAAAATTATGAAAGCGTTACATTTTGGTGCAGGTAATATCGGTCGTGGTTTCATTGGTAAGCTTCTTTCTGATGCTGGTATGAAGGTTACGTTTGCTGACGTAAATGAAACGGTTGTAAATGCGTTAATTGAACGCCAAGAATACCCAGTTAAGATTGTTGGCGAAGAGTGTGTTGTCGAAGTTGTTAAGAACGTGACAGCAGTAAACTCAGCGACAAGCGCAGTAGTAGATTGCATTGCTGAGTCTGATCTTGTGACGACTGCAGTGGGCCCTACGGTTCTTAAAATCATCTCTAAGTCTATCGCTCAAGGCATTGAAAAGCGTGCAGCAGCAAACAACACTGCACCAATGAACATCATCGCGGCAGAGAACATGGTTCGCGGTACTAGCCAATTAAAAGCAGCCGTGTTAGAGCACCTTTCTGATGAAATGAAAGCGTTCACTGAAGAGCACATTGGCTTTGTTGATTCTGCGGTTGACCGTATTGTTCCACCGGCAGAAGCGGGCGAAACAGATCCTCTAGCGGTAACGGTTGAAACGTTCAGCGAGTGGATCGTAGATCAAACACAATTCAAAGGTGAGATTCCAAACATCCCAGGAATGGAATGCACTGATAACCTAATGGCTTTCGTTGAGCGTAAACTGTTCACGCTAAACACAGGTCACTTGGTAACGGCATACCTTGGTGTGCTTGCAGGTCATGAGACTATTAAAGACTCTATCGAAGATGACGTAATCCGCGCTGAAGTAACAGCGACGATGGAAGAGAGTGGTGCGGTTCTGATTAAGCGTTACGGCTTTGATCCAGAAGCACACGCTGCCTACATCCAAAAGATTCTAGGTCGTTTTGCTAACCCGTTCCTACGTGATGAAGTAGACCGCGTTGGTCGTCAGCCAATTCGTAAACTGAGCCCGCAAGACCGCCTAGTTAAGCCTCTAAACGGTACATTAGAGTACGGCCTACCAAATGCTCACCTAGTAAAAGCAATCGCTGCTGCGTTCCATTACAAGAACGAAGACGACCCACAAGCGGTTGAACTTCAAGCAATGTTCGCAGAAAAAGGCTTTGCTGAGACATTAGCGCATTATTCTGAGCTGAATAGTGACTCAGAAGTTGTTAAACTAGCGGAAGAAGCTTATCTAGCATTGAAATGATAAACCATCAAAGTGCCACACCAGTGGCACTTTCTTATTGTCGAGCCGTTATGCCAATACAAACAAGCCATGAAACTGAATTACTCGAAGCCCTTTCGGAAGCTGAGAGTGCTAGCGCTTGCCTAATGGCTGCTTATGATGCATTGGACGACACGGTAGATGCCGTATTAAAAAACATCTTTAAGAAAGACGACACTGCAATTAAGTTCGTTGTCGAGCCACTTCTCAACAGTGGTGGGCCGTTAGGCGAGATCATGATTCGTGCTAAGTTGCTACTCGGACTTGGCGTGATCAGTAAAGAACTCTACGATGATCTAGAGGTTTTCGTTACCTTGAAAGAGTGGGCGAAAATACAGGGTGAAGACACCAGCTTTACAGAAGTTGATGTGATATTTGAGCTCAACAAGGTGCACGCGATTCAGCGTATTATGCCTATCGAATATGACGCGGAGATGGTGGAAACGATGTCTGGCCCAATGCTTGAAATGTTCTTGGGGCGACATAATCAAAAGGTGAAGTCGACGATCGTATTAGCTATCACTGACATTATCACTACCCTATGCCGAGATAACGCGCTGAGCTCTTAGCTCTAGTTTGCAGCTCTGCTTATCTTGTTTCGCATCCTACATAACTTGTAGCTGTTCGTTCGTTTCAATACAAAGATTTAAATGATGGCGGTTTCTCTCGTTGGAGAAATCGCTTTGTTGTTTTTGTGCTTCTAAAAAATATCCGAAATATCTTCACATTAAATACAAAAGCAGCAGGCACAAAAAAAGCCACATTCAGTGGCTTTTTCTATTCAAGACGCTCTCTTTATAAAAACGCCCTGCTATTCAAGACTATAGGAATTATAGGTCTTGGATGTTCTCAGCTTCTAGCTCTTGGAAGTAGCGTAGAGTCTTAACTTTTAGCTCTTGTTGAGCTGGCTCATCAGCAACGATGATAGCTTTACGGTGCATCTGTAGAGCTGTAACAGTCCACATGTGGTTTACAGAACCTTCGATAGCCATTTGAAGCGCTTGAGCTTTGTTGTGGCCTAGAGAAAGGATCATCACTTCTTCTGCATCTAGAAGAGTCGCAACACCGATAGTTAGTGCGTATTTAGGAACTTGGTTGATGTCGCCATCGAAGAAACGAGAGTTCGCGATACGAGTGTCTTCAGTCAACGTTTTGATACGAGTGCGTGAAGATAGAGAAGAACCTGGTTCGTTGAATGCGATGTGACCGTCGATGCCTACGCCGCCCATGAACAGGTTGATTTTGCCGTATGAACGGATTTTCTCTTCGTATGCTGCACAGTGAGCATCGATATCTTCAGCTTTGCCGTCTAGCAGGTTGATGTTTTCTGCTTGGATATCAACGTGGTTGAAGAAGTTCTCGTGCATGAATGTGCGGTAAGACTCTGGGTGGTTAGGGTCGATGCCAACGTACTCATCCATGTTGAATGTTACAACGTGCTTGAAGCTAACTTCGCCAGCTTTGTAAAGTTCAATTAGCTCAGCGTAAGTAGTTAGAGGTGTGCTACCAGTAGGAAGACCTAGTACAAATGGACGCTCAGCCGTTGGAGCGAACTTGTTGATTGAATCTGCGATATGACGAGCAGCCCATTTACCTACTTTAGCTTTGTTGCTTAATGGAATAAGTCTCATTGATTTTGCCCCTAGAAATAAAATTTTATAGTGTTCTGAAACATTAATTCGCATTATAAAATAAGTTATCCAGTTCCGCTATTGTTTTAGGTCAAGTTTTTGCTTTTTTCGTCGTAACTGTGACTGGAACTCTCAAAATTGCACAATTATTGTATGGATATTTGGTGGCGTTAAACAAGATTAATACGTTTGTCATATACAGCAATGTTGATCTAATTCAGCACCTGAAAGGGTTGGTGTGTTTCTATGCCTTGATACGATTATTGCAATAATGGCATCGCTCGAACCATTGACGAATTTTGGTGCATTAACGTGTTTCGAGTATAAACAAGCCTTGAGCGTATAGTTGAAACTAGAAAAATAATGATGGCAATGGAGCGCTATCGTGATAAAAGACAGGGGCAGGATGAAGAACGATGAATCTCAGTGGGATGAATACCCATAAGATTGAACGAGAGCTGTGTTTTAGTCACGCTATCGCTATGAATTGTATATAAATATTGGTAAAAATGGATAGGTTGGCTAAACTTACCAATTACAAAGAAGATGTGTGTTTGAAGGCAAAAAAAAGCCCAAAGTGATGAGGTATCACTTTGAGCGATTTTACTAATCTTCTAACACTAACTCACTTTCGTATTCTTCCCTAGATACGTCGCCGCGTTTGCAGCCGTTTAGGGTGTGAAAGCGACGGCGTCCACGAGCCAGTTGAATGTACTTCAACCAAACACGCTCTAACTTGGACTTTGCCTTATGAGGGTGAGACAACACTTTAATGAAGTGTTTTTCTTCTGCATTGATTGGTGCTAGTTCACCAGTTTCAAGTGCAAGCATAGTGTCACCAAACAAGGTTAGGATTTCCTCTTCTGAAAGAGTAAAATCACCCGACTTAGCGAACCCTCTCGGGAATTTAATGGTGTCATAAAAACGTTTTTTTCCGTGTCGGAATTCGGTCTCAGACATATCAGCCTCAGTAATGTGGTTAGATAGAAATTAGTGTTTATTGCTCACGCGAAAATATTGTTAAAAGGCTAAAATAGGAAACAAAATGTTTTTGCCTTTACGATAAACAATCCTAGATCGGCTAGTTAGCAGATTTATTACAGAGATGTATTTGATGGATGTGAAAGTATTTAGAACCTTTCTTGAGGTTGCAAGGGTGCGCCATTTTGGGCGTGCAGCTGAAAACTTGTATTTAACACAAGCGGCGGTGAGTGCGCGGATCAAACAGCTTGAAGGCTATTTTGATACTCAGCTCTTCATTCGTGACCGCAATAACATCAAACTCACATCTTCCGGTGAACGTTTGATTGGTTATGCCGAAGTGATGGTGTCCACCCTACAACAAGCCAAATTTGAGCTGTCGTTAGAGAGTGGTAAAGCCTTGCAGTTAACGCTGGGCGGCACGCCGAATATTTGGGATGCGTATCTGCAAAACTGTTTAAGTGTGGTAACCGACTCTTTTGGTGGTTACGGCTTTATGGCAGAGGTGATGGGGCGCGAGCAACTGAACCGTAATTTGTTAGAACGAACCTTAGATATGGCTTTCGCGTTCGATCAGATCAAAGCAGAAGAGCTGAACTGTAAAAAAGTCGCTGACTTGGTTTTGGTGTTGGTATCAACGCAGCAAGATGATCTGGAATCTGTATTTCAACATAAGTATGTTTATGTGGATTGGGGAACGCGCTTTGGTTCTGAACACGCAGAACGTCACCCTAAAGTGCCAGCACCGTACCTACGTACCTCTACAGCCCGTATCGCCCTCGATTTCATTTTAGAGAAAGGCGGCAGTGCGTATCTTCCGGTGTCTCTAGTCGAACCTTTTATCGATTCGGGTCAGCTGCACAAGGTGAAAGGGGTTGAAGACTGGTATCTCCCAATTTATCTGAGCTACCGTAAAAGCAGTACCTCGGTTGATGCGATCATGCAGGTTGAGAAGTTGGTTAATGAGATTGACCCATCGACGGCTTACACATTGCAGCAAGCCGCTGAACAAGCACCTGAGTAACGGCATTCGCGGTAAGCAGTGGCTTTGCTGATTAGATTCAATAAAAAATGGCTCCCAACTAATTGTATAGTTGGGAGCCATTTTTGTTTTAAACCAGAAATGTACTTCTTTTCGGAACTAGAGATCGTTTCTAATTCCATAAATATCGTTTAGGCCTGGTATGTGTAGCCTTTATTAAAAGCCCTATAGGTTCATTAGATTCTCAATAGACTCTTCAAGAGAGTGTGACATGTACGAATGGATTTGATTGCCATCCGTTGCGTCAATCTCGATCATAGAAATCCCGTTGTCCGCTTTGTCTTCAAGAAAGCTTAGAGACTGCTCGACTGATTGACTGGTGAGAACCTGTTGATTTGATAAAACAATACGACATGTGTGTAAAACCATAGCCTTTTCCTTTTTATATTCGATAGGTCTCTGCATCTTGGCGTGCTAAGTACCGATCGTTGACGTTGTGAGAAGAATGTCCTCTCTAGGTTAAATTTAGTCGAATTGAATAAAATTAAAACTCTTTTTTGTGATTTATCTGACCTTCGCTTCCGAAAGTGGCTAGCGACAATGGTGGTTCACGGTAAACTTTTAGGTATCGGATCAAACGCTATGGTAAGTGGGAAGAGTACGGCATGTCGAAAAAGATCAATCACAACAGCAGCTTAACCAGTGAGCAGTGCCATTTGGCTCGATATGCACGAGATGCTCGCTTTGATGGGATGTTTTTTACAGCGGTGAAAACGACAGGAATTTTTTGTCGCCCGATTTGCCCAGCCACACCACCCAAAGAAGAAAATGTCGAATATTTTTCCCATCAAGCTCAAGCATTGAAAGCGGGATATCGTCCTTGTTTACGTTGTCGACCAGACAGCGCACCTTTTTCGCCGGCTTGGAAGGGCGTCGAAACCACTTTCTTACGTGCGATGCAGTTGATTGATAATGGCGCTCTGAATTCAGGATCTATCGTCGACCTTGCAACGCGGTTAGGTATTTCAGATCGTTATTTACGAACCTTATTCGACAATTACATCGGCGTGTCACCCAAGCAATATAGTCTGTACAGTCAATTGATGTTTACCAAGCAGTTGCTGCACACCAGTAGCATGAGCATTACTGATGTCGGCTTTGCTAGTGGCTTCAATAGTACGCGCCGTTTTAATGATGCCTTTCAAAAAGAGCTGCAGCTTTCGCCAAGCCAAATTAGGCGAGCGAAGCCAAGTGACACTCAGAGTAATCATATTCAGCTTGGTTTTCATGGACCCTTAGATTGGAACCACTTGTTGAGGTTTTATCGACGAAGAATGATTGAGGGCTTAGAAGGCGTTGGCGAAGATTATTATAAGCGCACGGTAAATGTGAACGGGTCAAAGGGTTGGTTCAAGGCGACTTTAGCCAAAGATAACCGCTTGGATATTGAATTCGAGTTGGATGATATAAGCCAATTAAGAAGCTTGATTGCGAATATCCGCCGTATGTTTGATCTTGATGTCGATATTGCCAAGGTTGAGACGTTCTTTACGACTATCGATCCTAACTTGGTGGCTAAGAGTGGTATCCGTATTCCTGGCGTGTGGAGTGCTTGGGAGGCAGGCGTGAGAGCGATTCTAGGACAGCAAGTTTCGGTAACCGCGGCGATTGGTCAGCTTAACTTATTGGTCAAAGAGCTTTCTGATGAACATGAGAAAGCCAGCTTCCCAACACCAAAACAGATAGCGGACGCTGATGTTAGCTTCTTGAGAATGCCGGGAAGCCGCAAAGAGACCCTAAAGCGTTTTGCCGAATACATGGTCGACAATGAAGCTGAGCATCCTTCCAAATGGATTGAGCTAAAAGGGATTGGGCCTTGGACTATTCAATATGCACTGCTTCGCGGGTTAAGCGAACCTAATCATCTGTTGGTTGGTGACTTGGTGGTGAAGAAGTTTATTGAGCATCGCCCCGCCATCAACACGGAGAGTGTTTCGCCTTGGGGTAGTTACGCCACGTTCCACTGTTGGAATCAGTCTTAATCGGAATACTAAGCTAGGAGATATCATGGACAACCGTTTTACTTACTATGAGAGCCCATTGGGAACCGTGACGTTACAGGCGAACGATGAAGGCTTGCTCGGCCTTTGGTTCGAGACACATACCACCAAGCCGGAACCGTTGGGTGTTCAAGATGATAGCTTTCCGATCTTTGCATTGGCTATCGAGCAGCTTAATCGCTATTTCTCGGGCGAAGCTATTCAGTTTTCTGTGCCGATTGCAGCCAAGGGCACGCCATTTCAGCAGTCGGTTTGGCAGGCGCTGACGACCATTCCTTATGGAGAGACTTGGAGCTATGCACAACTGGCCGATGCGATAGGCAATCCGAAAGCCGTTCGTGCTGTGGGTTTGGCGAATGGCAAAAATCCGGTTTCAGTGATTGTGCCGTGTCACCGTGTGATTGGTAAAAACGGCAAACTGACGGGTTATGCAGGTGGCGTAGAACGTAAACAGCACTTATTGGTGATAGAGGGAAGAGAGCAAGACTAGCAAGCGATTTAGCCATGAGCCTGTCGAGATGCTGGCTGAATATCTCGTACTACTTAATGGTGAAGGCGAGTGGTTCTTAAAATATGATTTTGCATTAAAATCAACGCTTTCTGGGAAATATCGATTTGGTTGCATATCCTTTAACCATGTTCTCTAGGCAAGGATGCCCAAATGAATAGCCATCATTCACTTATACTCTGCTGCAGTAGCGCACTATTGCTGACGGGCTGTTTAACCGACACCAGTCGACCCTTCGAAGTACCACAACTTGCTCTGTTCAAAGGTATGTATGAGAACGCAGATAATGACAGTTATCTACTTTTTGAATCCGGGCAAGTGACTTATCAAACAACGGATAATTCCGTGACTCGAACCTATCGTGTTGATGATGACTTGATCACCATTGAATTCAATTCTGGAAGCAGCCGAACTGACTCTAGACTAGTGATGCGCATTCAACAGAAGGGCGAGATGCTAACTTGCAACCAATGTCCAGCGATACAATTGAGTAACGTCTGGACACTTGTAGATAAGCCTGTGAAAGACAGTTCGAACTAGAAAAGATCTCCGAATTAGAAAAGATCGCCATTAAGCCATAGGTGTGCAGCGATACTGACGGCATAGCCAATCATGATCACTGGCATCCATTTCAAGTGGCCAAAGAAGGTGTATTTGCCATGCGCCGCGCCCATTAACGCCACACCTGCCGCACTACCAATAGATAACAAGCTGCCGCCAACGCCTGCGGTTAAGGTGATCAGTAGCCAGTTACCCATCGACATTTGAGGTTCCATCGATAACACGGCAAACATCACCGGAATGTTATCGACAATCGCAGATAAGATCCCCACCATGATGTTGGCCCAAATTGGATCCCATTGGCTATACATCACGCCAGAGGCAAGCTCCAAGTATCCCAGTAGACTCAAGCCACCGACACACATTACCACGCCGTAGAAGAACAGCAGAGTGTCCCATTCGGCATGGGACACTCTTCGAAATACATCAAAGGGCACGACTGAACCGAGTCGCTTCAATGCCCCCCCATCATTGTTGGCAATCGCTACCGCTTTTTTCTTCGCCAGTGAATTTGGTAAGGTCTTACGCAAGAAATAACCAAAGAACTGTAGATACGCCAGCCCCATCATCATGCCCATTACTGGAGGGAAGTGGAGTACGGCATGGAAAGCAACCGCAGTGCCGATGGTCATGATGAACAACAACACGATGCGTCTTGCACCGCGTTTTAATTCAACGTGCTGATGCACCGTGTCGGGTTGGGTTGTGGGAACAAAGTAAGACATGATCATTGCAGGGACGAGGTAATTCATCACTGAAGGAATAAATAAGGGAATGAATTCACTGAAGCTCACATAACCAGCCTGCCACACCATCAACGTTGTGATGTCACCGAATGGGCTGAACGCGCCGCCAGCGTTAGCGGCTATCACGATATTCACACAGGCTAGGTTAACGAATTTAGGGTTAGATCCTGCGACTTTCAGAACCACGGCGCACATCAATAGAGCTGTGGTGAGGTTGTCGGCGATCGGTGAGATAAAGAAGGCCAGAATACCGGTTAGCCAGAACAGAGAGCGGAAATTAAAGCCTTTGCCCACCATCCACGCTTGCAGCGCATCAAATAACCTCCTCTCTTCCATGGCACTGATGTACGTCATGGCCACGAGTAGGAACAGCAGTAGTTCAGCGTATTCTAGTAAGTTATGTTCAAGGGCTTGTTTGGCCACTTCGACAAGGTTGTGTTCTTGGTAAGTGAAACCAATGATAATCCAGATTAAGCCAGCTGCCAGTAACACGGGCTTTGACTTTCTGAGCTTTAGGTATTCTTCCATCATCACCACTATGTAGGCGACAACGAAAATGGTCAGCGACAGGTAGCCAGCAAACGAGTTGGTTAGACTGAGCGATTCCCCTAGCTGAGAAGTGGAAGCAGCTGCTACCGTTGAAAAGAAGAATAAAGAGAAAACAGCTGAAAGCTGGATACCTAGCATGGATTACGCTCCGAAGTTAATAAGTTATTAACACGGGTAAAAGCGTAGACCTAAATAAGCATGTGGGGTGTGATAGATATCTTAATAATTCAATAGATTATAGTGAAAAAGAAAGACGGTGGCGAAAGTATTAGCTTTGATGGATACTCCTGGCAACTCAGGCTTAGCATTGATTGCGTCGCTTCAAAGTACTGATGCTGGCGCGGGGCGATCGTTAACTTCTTCTCTTCAGGTACAGTACTGTTCACCCTTCCAGTTATGGATGGTTCTTTGGCGGTAACTTCGTCAATTGGCCTAGCGGTTGCTGTGATGTTTATCTTCAAGTTTGTTGGTGCAATACATGGGACGTATCATGGGACCAATTGGTATTGAAGGTCGCTATATTCCAGTGATGATCGCGATTTCGGTATTGAATGCGTTTGGTGCAATGTTCTTGATGAACATTATTTTGTAACGTGACTTTGAACGGTTAGCTGCGAACAGCTTTCAGACGTTACAAAAAAGGAAACCCCGTTTGGCTTTCACCAAACGGGGTCTATTCTTTTCGTAGCCATCCTGCTACTGCGCGTTACTTATCTTTCAATAGGTAACTGGTGCTCCCTGCATCGTTCCTTGACGTGGCTAAATCCTTTAACCTATCCAATTCATCGCCGTCCTAGCGGTGTCCTTGCAAACTCATCATCCTGATAAGCGACTCTATCCTAGAGCATAACTTCCTTGCTGATAACTCATCCTAAGCCATCAAATCTTCATCCTGAAGATACCTAATCCGTTAGGCTTTTTCCTGTTCCTGCCAACTCCCTGTCGACATGTGTATTAAACACTGCAGAGGCTTTGCTCACAATCCACCCTAAGAAATAAATGTACTCACTAACCGAAAGAAATATGCGTGGATTCATACAAAACAAGGGGTTGGGTTTGTATTTTAGGAATTTTCTGCGAAGCTTGATTATGATCTCTTACGTTCGGTGTGAGAGATCTCTTACAAGTGCTCGGGCGTGATTATCATTTTATCTTGGCGGTTAATGTCGAAAAGATAGAAAAGAACACTGAGTTAAGACAAAACAATAGGGAAATATGATGGTTACAGCACTTTACGCAGCTCAGCTGACGGTAGTAATGATTTGGTTGGCGATTGAAGTTATTAAGCAAAGACGAATCAATCTTGTTGCTCATGCCGATGGCGGTGTTGAGTCGTTACAGATAGCACGTTCGGCACAAAGTAACGCGATGGATTACATCCCAATCACGGTGATTTTGATGGGGTTGCTAGAGATGAATGGGGCTGGTGTGTGGCTTATTCATGTCATTGGTGTGGCGTTTATTCTGGGGCGAGTGATTCACGCTAAAGGGATCTTAGCGAAGAACTTCAAAGGCAGAAAAGTGGGTATGGTGTTAACGCTTATCTGCATGATCTCTTTGATTGTCCTAAACTTAGCTTACCTACCTTTTGATAAAATGTTCTAGGGAGCATTATGGCATTGCGCCTTCCTCCTGCTTGGGCGATTGTCCTCGCAGGCTTGATACTCAACATCATGGCGATTGTCATGTCGAGCTTGGTGCTCGATAAAATTGAAGCTGAGAAAGCGGAGTACAACGATCGCAAATACGGCAATGTGTACTCAATACAGCTTGCTTGGAATACGATTGAAACCCTAGAGCGCAAGCGTGAAGCGATTTTGATTCACCTTGATAAACCAGAAACGGTGCAGCCGACCACGGTTCTCGACGAAGCACTGCGTGGGCAACTTAGGCGTTGGGTGAGTAGCGAAGTGCCAAGTATCTCTTTGGCTCACTTACCGAAACTGATGATGCTGATAAACAGTGCACAAGAAGCGCAACGAACTCGAATCGATGATTACTATTTGGATAACCTGACCTTGGTTGAGTTAATCCAAAGGCTTGATGAGAAAATGGCTTTCTATAAGAACATCGCCCTGTTTCTTCAAGTATTTGGCTTGGCGCTTATCTTAGCTCGCGACCTCGCTAGAAGACCTTAATCTTTAACCTTAATGCCTCCATTTACTTATCGACTTGTATCGTTAGCGAGACTCATTTGGCAGGTTAGGGTGCTGTTGGCCTTGGTACTTTGGTAACTGTTCTTTTAGCCCCTTAAACGTGCTCAGTGCACTGCCTATCGATAACTTGTTCATCAACCAATTTGGCAAGATGCCCCCTGCGTTCGCATACGCGGTGTAGGTGATGTAGGTATTGCCATTAGTCAGCGGTTGCAGTGTCCAAAGTGCGTCCACATCGTAGATTCGAATGTACCCCGACTCTTTCGCCAAATAGTTCGACGCATCCTTTATCGACAAAACAAACTGCCCACCCTCGATGCTGTATTTTGAGTAGGTCACCATGTCTCGATCTCTGGCAGGCCACGGTGCTTTGAATTGGGTATAGACGATGTTTTCATCTTCAGATATCTGCATCAACACACGGCTTTGCGATACATTATCTATCCAGTTTGGCACGTTCTCACTGTCTTCCAATAACAGTAAAAAACCGGAGTAAGTGGTGGGCGTTTGCATCTGTGCTCGTATTTCGACCAAGCCTTCGCTGTGTGGCCTTTTATCAATCATGATGCCATCTTCACTTTTGACGAACTGCCATGGGTTGGCATAAGTCAGTGTCGATAGGGCGCAGAGGCCGAGTACCAAAATCTTAGGTAATGTCATTATTCTTCCATAAAAAGAAAAGCTTATCTGCTAGGAGTATAGAATAGAAATGGACTTAGTAGGTGTTGCCAATCGCTTTGGGTTGGCCTCTTTGGGGAAAATCCCAATGAAAACGGAAGCGTTCGGTCGCTTCCGTTTTATTCTTGGGCAATGGATAAGCGCTGTAGGCTAGAGCTTATAGGCTTCTACGGTTTTGATGGTTGTCCAGTTGCTGTTGGCGTCTTGGATGAACTCTTGTGTATTCTCCAGCCAGCGTTTCTGAACCGATTTGTCTAAGTTCAGATACAACTTTCCATCTTCCACCTTCCAAGCGAGAGGGTCGGTTTCAAACTTCTTACCCATGGCTACTCCAAACGCGCAGTAACCGCCATATTGAGGGGCATAGGCTTCTGGATTGGTTCGAAATTCATCTCTGTTTCACTGCTCGCAAAGTTATAGATCGCATTCTTATAGGTCGCTGTGAACTCAGATGTGCCTTTTACTGGACCTTCATTGGCAAAGTAAGCGACAGGATCATAGCCTTTAATTGCGAGGTTATTGCTGTCGACACTCATATCAAGGTCTGCTGCCATTAACGAAAAGCTGGTGCCTAGTAACGCGGCCATTAGAGTGATTTTTTGACTGGTCGATTTCATGTGTGACATATCAAGTTCCTTGTCAGTGTTGGTTATCTTGTTTGAAATAATTTAGCCCACTCGTCCGGTCTATAGAGGGACAAAAGAACTAAAAACTAAGCGAATCGTTCGGAGGATGCATGGATCTGCTTTCACAACTAATGGAACACTTCTCGATACGCACTGGCGTTTTCTATTCTGGAAACCTGTGTGGAGTATCGTCATTTAACGCGCAACAAGGTAAAGAGGGCCACCTTCATGTATTGAGCGCGGGGGAGTTGAGCTTGTCTAGCGCTCACACGGAACACAGGCATTTGTCGCAGCCTTGCATTGTTTATTTGCCGAAATGGCGTCACTGGCCGCGATGTCTCGAACTCAGTTTATTGAAGCGTTCAAACGAGAAGTCGGTGAGACGCCCGGAGATTATGTGCAAAAGTGGCGAGTCTCAGTGGCTCAATCCCTGTTATTGCAAAATAAGCCCATCAACTGGGTCGCTGATGAAGTGGGTTACAGCAGCTATTCGGGATTTTCACGCGCTTTTCAGCATGTTGCTGGGGTGTCACCGCGCCTTTGGCTAAAGCAAAATGTATCGTGAAACACTCGGCAACCTTACCCAAGATATGGCTATTCGCATCGGGCTGGTCTATGTTTTAGCGGAAATTGTGCAGAGTTTGTTCTTTTCTCAAAAGAGGGTCTAAAAAGGTGGACTTTTTAAGCTTGTCGTAACATCCTGCTCGTCCTATTTTATCTAGACACCAATGAGACGAAGTGCCTGCTGGACATTATTCAGCCTCCCGTATCTCATTAAAGTATTAAGGAGTTCAACTTGAACCTATTTGTAAGAGACCTTACCGTTATCGATTCTTCATACATCTGTGAACACAGAGGGGTCGTAGGAGATAGTTGGATTTTAGATGTCACCATGTCTGGTGAACTTAATGAAATGAGCATGGTGCTGGATTTTAGTAAGGTCAAAAAGCAGATCAAACAGCTTGTCGATGAGCACGTTGATCACCGTTTGCTGCTGCCAATGCAAAGCGCTGCAATTGTTCTTCAAGCGAGCAAAGCGGGCTACTCTAAGGTTGATGTGTTGCGTGGTGACAAGAGTCTTCATCTACATTGCCCTGATGAAGCATATTGCCTGATTGATGCAGAAGCGATCACCATCGAGAGTGTGACCGCACACGTTTACAATATCCTTCGCGATAACCTACCAAGTAACGTCACCGGGTTAGAGATCACCCTTCGTCATGAGAACATTAATGGCGCGTTCTACCACTATACCCATGGTTTGAAAAAGCATGATGGTAATTGCCAACGCATCGCCCATGGTCACCGTTCTCCAGTAGAAATCGTGGTTGATGGTCAGCGTGACGAACAACGCGAACAGGCATTTGCTCAGCGCTGGGAAGACATTTATTTAGGTTCTAAAGAAGACCAAGTTTCAGTTTCATCACTTAACCTGAGTGAACACGCGCAAAGCGTTAATGATGAAAGTCACTATGGCTTTCGCTACACCGCACCTCAAGGCGAATTTGAGCTAGCGATTGCTAAGAGTGAAACAGAAATCTTGCCGACGGATACCACGGTGGAATTACTGGCAGGCTATATTGCGGATCAAGTTGAGCCTAGCCTAACAGAGAGTCAATCACTACAAATCGTTGCTTATGAAGGTGTTGGCAAGGGCGCAATGGCGTTCCGATAATACTTCAACGAGTGACATAGTATCGTTACTGACATGATGAAATAAAGGCAAGATAATCCGTTATCTTGCCTTTATTTTTTGTGGTTCTTTAAAACTGATTTAGCGGATAGTTATAGGTATAAACACTAGCGAAGTAGCACGTGTCGCAGTGGCGTTTTCTCGATTCCAGCAACCAACCCGAAGCTCAACAATACGGTGCCAAAAAATACCGTAACGTCTTTGGCCAATTCCGTAATGCCGAAAACTCCACAGACATTGAACAACACGATAATGATCAGCAAATGGCTGACGTAGATACCCAGCATGCGATTTGAAATGGCACGAACCCAAGCGTAGTTACCCATGTTTGGATTAGCCAAAAGCCACATGAACACACCCATCCCCCATAACGCCGTGCCAAACAAGAAATCATTCATATTGAATCCGACGTCGAACGTGGTGAGCCATGCCGCCTCAGCAAAGTGAATCAACATGCCTAACGCTAATAACCCCAACGCTTTAGTTGATGACACCTTCCATTGATTCTGACGAATAAGGAAACCTAAGGTCACCATTAACGTGCCAAAGAACGGGCCATTACGCGTGAAGAAGGGTGCTTCTAATCCGGTTAGCGTTGCGTAGCTGCCCGCTAAAACACCATAAACGTAAAGTACAATGGCCGCTGGTAATAGCAGTTTGTTGAGCTTCAACTCAACCAATAAAGCGATGATCAACACTGCGCAAACAAGGGCTGGAATGAACCACAAATGCACCAGACCTCCCTCTAAGAATGAGTTAAGAGGAGTGCTCATTAAGAAACCCCAATAGCCTTCACGTTCACCTAGATAGCCAAACTCTTCTACCTTCGCGAGATTGAATGGCATCACTAAGCAAATGATGCTCCATGCCAACCAAACCTTAAGCAGTGGTTTGGAGTAGTTGATGAAGGTTGTCCAAGGCGATGCAGCCAACTTAGGCTGAATAAGATAGCCAGAAATCAGGAAGAAGAGAGGTACCGCAAAACGAGCGGTTTGGTTGAGCACATAACCGATCCAAGGCACTTCATCTATTTGCCAATAAGTGAGTGCCATTTGGCCGTGTAAACCAATGATCGCCAAGATAGCAATCACTCGGCCTAACTCGATACTGGCGATGTGTTGTGAAGGCGTATGTTGAACGGAAGACATATCAGATCTCTTAGTAAAATTTTTACGAAATCTAGCAGCCTTTCTGCCCAATCAGTTAGTCCTAAATCAAGGCTTATGACCTTTATTTCAGGGCTTATGTCGGTTTTTTGAAGCCTGTCGCAGCTATATTAAACCCATTGCGGTGAGTGCAAAAATACCTAGTGTGCAAGTGATAAGAGAAACAACGGTCGTGAGCGCGATGATGTTAGCCGCCAAGGTTGAATTCCCTCCCATCGCACGAGCCATAACATAGCTCGCTGCTGCCGTTGGTGCCGCGCTCATCAAAAAGATAAGCCCGAGGTCGAGCCCTTCAAATCCTAAGTACCCAGCCGCCAATGTAATCAGTAACGGTGAGGCAACTAACTTGTAGCTAGAGGCGAACCACGTCGACAACTTTTCTTGTTTGAGCGAGCTAATATCCAGCGACCCACCGGTACACAGCAGTGCCAAAGGTAACGTCATGTTGGCAAAGTACTGACCAGCATCAGTGACCATTTTTGGGATAGGAATCGAAAGCGCATAGAAGACGACCGCTAAGAAAATAGCGATGATCAATGGGTTCTTGGTAATCGACTTAGCGATCACTTTAATCGCTTTCGCACCAGTGTCTTCGCCTTTGGGTGTCAGTGCAATCACGGCTTGAATGTTATACAACACGGTTAGAGATGCGACATAGATAGCCGCCAATGCCACGCCTTGGTTGCCATAGATATTAGCCACATAGGCGAGGCCGATGATCGCGGTATTGGCGCGGAATCCACCTTGGACAATCACACCTTGATCTTTCGAACCTTTAAATACTAATTTGGTTGAGAAAATCGTGAACAAGAAAAAGACAAAGTTAGCGATGACGCCAAACGCAACTAACGCGCTACTGGCTGAAAAGTTGTGATTCGATTGAACAATACTCAGAAATAGCATCGCGGGCAGGGTGACTTGAAATACCACCTTAGATGCGACATCAATGAAATTGTCATTGATTAAGCCGATTCGCTTGAGCATCACACCAAGAAACAGCATTAAACAGATAGGGCCTGTTACCGACGCCGAAAACGAAAACTGTTCCCAAAGTGTGTTCATTCTCTTTCCCTAGTTATTAAACTCAATAATCGGTTAACTCAAATTCCTTTGAATACTGTCGCATTTTTCCACAGTTCTTTGATAAGACAAAATGAATACCTAGGGTTAAGTAAAAAATCTTGAAAAAAAGAACGAACGTGCTAAAAATAATGTATCAGATTTATTATTGGTGAATAATGAGTAAGGGAAAGATAACCAAAGAGTATATTTTGAGCCATGCATTCGCGCTTGCAAGTGAGAATGGGCTTGAGAGTTTGACGATTGGCGAGTTAGCCAAGCAGTGTGGCATGTCTAAGAGTGGCTTGTTTGCACACTTCAACTCTAAAGAAAACCTGCAACTCTCTGTACTCGAGTATTCCAACGCCATATTCACCGAAAGAGTCATCATTCCCGCAAGAGAGCTGGGAGATGGTGATATTGAAGCGAAATTGAAACAGCTGCTCGACAATTGGTTGGGCTGGAACCATTCATTCCAAGGCAGTTGCATGTTTATTGATGCATGGAAAGATGCGGGCAGTGAAAGGTCTGTGATTCAGAAAGCACTGCAGAAAACCATTTCAGTGTGGATTGACTACTTGACGATTCAGGTAGCAAAAGCGGTTGAGAGCAAACAGTTCAGAGCCGATTTAGACCCGAAACAGGCAACCTTCGAGTTATACGGTCTTTATTTGAGTGCGAACTTGTTCTACTCGTTACGAGGCCAACAAGCGAGCCACACCCATTTTTGGAGTGGTGTCGAGCGCTTGGTAGCCAGTTGGAGAGCGGTTTAATACATACAGCAGGTTAACTCGCAAATCATGTGACTTTGCTTAACTAAGGTTTGCAAAAGATTTTAACAGAAGTGGCGGCAAGCAATCATAAACAGCGCTATCGTCATTTTTTATACTAACAAATAGCACGGTCGTTCGATTTTTAGGGCCGAGCTCGATCCGCCAATGATGATGGCGATACAAGGAACGGTCATGAGTGACAAAATCTACTTTAATACATCGAACAAATTCAGCTTCAAGCGCAGCTTAATTGGCGCAACAACCAACCTGCATTACATTCTAGCGCCGAGTCATGCGAAGAAAACCGCACGTAAGCTGCTGCTCACGCCAATGCGTACCGAGCAAAAAAATGCCGATCCCCAAGGGCTTATCAAGAGTGAAATCAAAGGTCGTGATGGCGTTTTAAAAACCTATTCTTTGGGTGCGGGGCCTGTTTGGGTGCTGACTCATGGTTGGTCTGGCACCGCGAGTCAGTTTTTCCCTCTGATGGAACATATCGCCGCTAAAGGTTTTACGGCTCTGGCTTATGATCACCCTGCTCATGGTGGCAGTGATGGTGTACATGGTCATATTCCTGCGTTTGTGAACGGCCTTGAAGCGATTCTCGATTCGGTGGGTGAGGTAGCAGGTTTGGTCGGTCACAGTATGGGCACGGCTTCTGCGTTGGAATGTAAGCACGTTAAATTGGAAAACAAGCCATTATTGCTGATTGCACCTGTACTGGATTATCTAGAAAACCTATTTGGCAGCGTCGCACGTTCTGGTTACTCAATGAAACTGTTCGAGGCGGTAGTTGGAGAAGTCGAAGAGCAGTTTAACTATCCAATTCAGTCTGTTGATCCCTATGGAAAGCTAGCGCTTCGTGAGTCTCAAACGATCATCGTTCATGATGAGCAAGACAAGTTTACTAAGTTTGATGTGTCTCAGCGTGCTGCTAATGAAATGGGTCGCGTTACTTTAATTGCGACTCAAGGACAGGGCCACGGGCGAGTAATGAAGTGCCCACAAGTGTTCGAGAGCTTTGATAACTTAATTGGCTAAGTCTAATACCAATCGTAGTAAATAACTGTTCACCCTAGCTTGTTAAAAATCTCGATAACGTCGTTAGATTTTTTGATTGTAGAATAACTACTCATCGAAACTATTTATTGAAAAGAGCAGCCTTGTTCTCAAGCTTTTTTCCTGCGCTATTTTTGAACACTTGCTTACTGTGATTGGTATAACGAGCGCAAGTCAGTAGGACGCCAGTAAAAAAATCGTAAGCTCAAAGCTCAGAAAACGTAAATAAAAAGGCCAACCAGACAGTATCTGGTTGGCCTTTGTTTTAGGGATTTAGTTGATGCTTAGTCAGTATTTAACTAAGCACTATTTTTAGTTAGCAGCTTGCAGGACCGATCTCTTTCCACACGCCCCATTGGCCTGTCGTTGTTGGATCTTCACCTGTTGTCCACCATTTTGCTTCCCAAACCTTACCGCCTTGAGTTACTTGGTCGCCGCCAGTGTAGACCGCGCCTGAATCCCAAGCGTTAGTACACGTACCGCCGCCTGTGGTTTTCTTAAGAACTTTCACTGAAGTAGCTGCTACCGATGTCTCTGTGCCATCGCTGACTGTTACAGAGAAGTTCAGCGTTGTATCTTTCGTGTATTCCGCTGCGACAAAGCTCACTGAAGAACCTTGAACCGTTGCATCAATACCAGCAGGCACATCCCACGTGAAGGTCAATGTATCTTGGTCAGCATCGCTCGAAGCCGAAGCATCAACCACGACTACGTCACCCGCATTAACTTCAGCTGGAGCTGAAACAATCGCAACTGGTGCTGTATTGACTGGACCTGTGTCCTTAGGGGTTACTGTTACAACCACTGTGTCAGTTGCAGTAGCACCTTCGTTATCAGTTACCGTTAGGCTGAACGTTAGTACTTCTTGTTGAGCGACTTCAACCACATCGAAGCTTGCAACAGCCGCATTAGCGTTCGCCAGCGTTACTGCCGTGCCGCTTACTTGTGACCAAGCGTAGCTCGCAATTGAGCCGTCGCTGTCTTTTGAAGCGCTACCGTCTAGAGAAACAGAAGCTGGGCCTTCAACCGATTGGTCTGCGCCCGCTGCAGCTGTTGGCTTGCGGTTGACAGGATCTGTTGTTCCGCCCGCTAGGCCTTCATGCATTGCGTTGAGGATGTCGCCGTTATCTGCATCAATCTCCCAAGAGAATAGACCCGCAAGGCCAAGGCTACGAACGTACGCGCCTTTTGCTTTTACTGAGCGGTCATCATCAAATGTGATCAGCTTGCCCGAAGTACGGTTCCAAACGTAAGGCGCTTCTGCCATTTCGTCGTAACCATACTCAAAGCCGTTGATGCCTTGGTTGTTTGCACCAAGCATGTTCGCTTTAATGCCTTTGTAGTCAATAACGCCATCTTCCCATACACCCTGAGCAGAGCTGCCGGTCAGTTTGCCATTACCTACGCCAGTCATTGGGTCGCTAGGATCTGAAAGTGATGATGGTAATACGCCTTCCCAACCACGGCCGTACATCGCTGTACCAACCACAAGTTTGTTCGCTGGAACACCTTGCTCAAGCAGCAATTGGATGCCGTTGTCAGTGGTGTAAGCTGGGCCAGTGTATTGTTCGCCATTTTCATCAAGGCCTGTGCCATCACATTGACCAGGGCGCATGAAGTTACCGCAGTTTAGTGCTGTTTGGTGACCTAACACGTTGTTCCAACCGCCGTAGAAGTCGTAAGTCATTGCGAAGATGTAATCCATGTATTGGATAGCATCGCCGTAGTTCACGTCTTCAATCTTATCGTGACCAACACCGATCGCAGATGTTAGCTCGTAAGTACGGCCGTTCTCAGCTTCTAGCTCATCTAACATAACGCGCAGCTCTGCCATCAATGCAATGTAAGCAGGGCCGTCATTTACAGGGTCACCAAGATCGGGAGCAGCACCGCCTCCACCTGGGAATTCCCAGTCAATATCGACACCATCGTAGAATTTCCATGTATTTAGGAACTTCTTAACCGATGCAACGAACGTGTCGCGGTTCGCTTTTGTAGTGAAATCGAAGAACGGGTCAGACAGTGTCCAACCACCAATTGATGGGATGATTTTCAAGTCTGGATTGCGCTGTTTTAGCGCCATCATCATTGCGTAGTTACCCTTGATAGGTGAGCTGTATTCGTGACCAGCTTGCGGGAAACTCTTTTGGAAAGCTGCCCAAGGGTCATGAATCACCACTTCGTAATCGTTTACACCCTGACAGGCTGTCATGAGTGCGTTGTAGCTGTTGCCGCCTACCGATTTTACTGATTCATTAGGACCACAAATTGGGATGAAGCCATAAAGGATATGGGTCAAGTTGTCAGCGGGTAGGTTATCAACCGTGTAATCACGACCATAAATACCCCATTCCACAAAGTAAGTGCCTACTACCGTGTTTGGGTCTGTATTGTATGACTTGTTATTCGGGTCAACATTCATTGCAAGTGGTGCTAAGTGTGAACCATCGGTATCTGCAATCGTGATCTGAGCGGGAGCACTCTTGGCGCAGCCTGTTTCGTCACACGCCTCGATTTCCATCTGAAATAAGCCGCCTTGGCCGTATTCGAATGAAGCTGTAGTTTGGCTGCCAGTAATAGGGCCAGTGGCCACTTTAACGCCATCGAAGTAGATGTTGTACGTGTTTCCTGACGTTCCGCTCCATTGGTTGAACTTGACGTCGACCTTTGCTTTGTCGTGATATTTAACCATCTGGTTGTAGCCTGATGTGGTTTCCATCGCGAGTTCAATTTTAGAAAACTGCAGGTTGTTGGAACCGTACATGTCGATGCTAGGTGCTGTTGGAGCAGCTAATGCTGTACCAGATAGCGCTAGAGCAATGCTTGCCGCACAGGTATTAATACGAATCATACTATTTCTCTCATTCCTTGAAGGTTACGAGAACCAAATGGCCCCATAAACGGCTCCAGTCAGTTTTGAAGGAGCTTCCCAGTCAGTATTCGAGAGAGTTTTAATTTTATAACTGAAAATAAATCCGTTTTCGATGGACAACTAAAAAATAGTATTTCGTTACAATTCTGTTGCTTAATGAGTGAGAGGCTGAGTCCATGTTTTATAAAATAAAACACCCTTCAGAAGTAAAATCTCATAAGTGAAAATCCACGACATGAAGTTATGAAAAGGTGCGACAAACTATAAGAAAATACTGTGGATTGAAGCTGAATCACAAAGTGAAGTATGTTGAGCGAGCGGGGTCGATCGACGGGTAAACTTGAAGACGAATGCTTATGGCAGTATGGATAAGAGGGTTATCTTTTGAATTGCTCAGCTAAGGAAGCGCGTCGTTGTTGCATGACACTATGGGTATCACCAGTCGCAGTATCTTCGTAGCCTTCTTTAATAAATTGCTGAGATGGTACGCTTGGCTCTAATCGCTTTAAGCGAGGCGAATCGTAAGTACCACTGATGGTGTAAACGGTGGTTCCAGAGCCAGTGTTGATCGTGACGATCTTCCCGTCAAAATCGAATGAGGTAGTGATAAGACGATGATTCATCATCACACCGTTTTCTGAAAGTGTCAGGATGTCGGTGTTGTAAGGTGGCGCCGCAATCTCTATCCATGTGCCATAGACGTTGCTTGGGCTGACAGATTGCTGGTGGGCTTGGTAAGCAAAATAGCCGGCGGTGAGGGCAACCATAAAGCCAGCTAATAGGAAGCCGTAGAGTAACGAGTTGGCAAATAGATCTCTGCTTTTAGTCGGCTTTTTTGCCATTATCTCTTCATTTTTCGACTGATATTGTTTTAGATTCTATTAATTAAAACCTTAGTTTGCAAAAATTGTTCTAAGAGTTAGAAGCAGGATCGAATGTTCTAATAAATGTGGTTGCGTTAGTGGTTTTTAGCCTTGCTCCTCAGTATTTACGCTATCAATGAAAGCGAACTCCAGAAATGCTTAAGCTATGCGTATTTATTTCTTGTAGGAAAGTCTCGAATTGGTTAAAACAATTATCACCTAAATTTACGCATAGGCTTACTCGGTGAGCTCAATAATTGCAATTTGAAGATAACAAGGAAGTACAATGATTAAAGAAAACACATACTTTGAAGGTGGCGTTAAGTCGTTAGCGTTTAACCAGTCTGGTGCTGATGTGAGTGTTGGTGTAATGGCGGTTGGTGAGTATACGTTCGGTACTGCGGCTCCAGAAAAGATGACCGTTGTTAAAGGTGCTTTGATTGTAAAGCGTGTTGGCGATGATGACTGGACGACATACCAAGCTGGTGAGTCTTTTGACGTTGCGGGTGACTCTTCATTCGACCTACAGGTAAAAGAAGCGACGGCTTACCTGTGTGAGTACTTGTAATCAGATCTAAATTTGTTCAATCAGGGCATCGTTTGTCTCTGATTTAATAGAAAAAAACCACGCTCTAGGAGCGTGGTTAAATAAGTGATAGTAACCGGCAGTGGATAGTGTCACTTGTTTTTGTAGTCATCAAATGGATGACCAAATCGTTGTTCGTTGCAAAGTATCTTCAATCTTCAATCTTCAATCTTCAAAGCTCAACTCAAAGCCAAGACATCAGTAAGTCTCAAACACACCGTTGTTGTAGTCTTGAATTGTTTGTTCAATCTCTTCCATCGAGTTCATGACAAACGGGCCATAATGCACAACAGGTTCATTAATCGGTTCACCAGAAAAAATCAGTACCCCTGAATCTTCTAAGCTACCCAAAGACAGCAAGTCAGCTTTGGTGAGTTGGGCAAGTTGACCTTGGTTGATGACTTTGTCGCCGATCTTAATACTGCCTCGGTACACGTAAGTCATGGCATTGTGATTAACATTAGTCCCTAACGTGACTTTTTGCCCAGAATGAGAGCGCCAATCCGCAACGCTTAATGGCACACCTGTTTTCTGTAATGGGCCCTGCGCTCGTAAAGCCTCTGAATCCTTGTCAGTTTGGTTGTGCAGTTCAAACCCTCCGGCAATCACTCTTAACAAACCACTTTGTTCACTTTGATGCTCCGCGATGCTTTCACTTTGGAAATCGTGATACTGAGCTGGCTGCATTTTGTGTGTCGCAGGTTGGTTTATCCAAATCTGAAAACCATGCAGCGCACCTTCTTCCATCATTGGCATTTCGCTGTGAATGACACCACGGCCTGCGGCCATCCATTGAGCGCCACCGCTGCGTAGCTCTCCAACATTCCCCATATGGTCTTTGTGTTGGAAGTGACCTTGGAGCATGTAAGTGAGCGTTTCTATCCCACGGTGAGGATGTGGAGGAAAGCCGTCAACATAGTCTTTGCTTTCATCCGACTTCAGTTCATCAATCATTAAAAATGGAGAGAAACGTGCGTTATTAAAACCTGCGAGTCGTTGGATTTTGACGCCATCACCATCTGAGGTGGCATGTGCTGTAATCACATGATCTACTGCTCTTACATTCGTCATTTTGAAACCCTCATAAACTTGAATAGCTGTAGTTTATGTAATTTGATTTAAAAAGAAGATGGCACAGCGTTGAGTGACTTATTCGAAAATCTTGAACAGGTAACAATATGAAATTATGTCTATACTCAATAGAGAGTATATCGCCAAGGAGGCCGCTATGGCAGTTCAGCAAAAACATGGCGAAAGGCATGGTCGGATAGGTTTTGATAACGACTTTACAACGGAGCAAAGCCAGCGCTTTACAGAGGTTGCAAACAGCGCAGTTAAACGCCGCGTGAAAAAACGTGAGATAGAAGCGCCGTTTATTCAGTCAGCTAAGCAAGCCGCTTTTAAAACCGTGGTGAGGCGACCTAAAGGGAATAACCCAAACCGAACACGTCAAGTCATATGGATTATTATGATCGGGTTAGTGAGTCTTTGGCTTATGTACCTTGCAGGTTAGCAGCGCCGCTCCGTTATAGGAATGGCTAGCGTTGGCGCGTTTTTAATAGCGTAACATTGTTCCCTTCGATCTTCGCTTCAAAGCAATCTTCAAGTTCAGATGAATCCGGTGCTGAGCTAACAAGGCTCGTTGGTAGTTCTTCTATCAGGGTCGATACTGGGTTGTCGTGATAATAAGCATATCGGTTTTTTCCTGAATGCTTGGCAACATACATCGCTTTATCAGCACATCTCGTCAGCTCATGTAATTCTTGGGCATCTTGCGGATACAAAGCAACCCCAACACTTAACGTCAATTCCTTGATTCTCTCGTTTGTTTGGCAGCCGCTTTCGAACAGCCCGCAGATCCTATCTAGAATGCCGTCTAGATCTTTACGAGTTGGCACATCGTAGAGCATCAGAACAAACTCGTCTCCAGCAAAGCGCGCGATGGAATAATCGTATTCATGGCTTTTTCTGTCTCTGGTTCGAATGTTGTTGCTCAAGCGATTGGCAAAATGCTGTAAGACACTGTCTCCCACATCGTGCCCGTAGCTGTCGTTAATGCCTTTAAAGTCATCTATATCCAAAAAGACCAATGCCGTAAGTGATCGCTCACTATCCACTGTCGCAAGCTTTTCTACAGCCCAGCGCTCAAAGCTCCAACGGTTTGCCAATCCGGTAAGTTGGTCTCTGTAGGCGAGATCTTCAATGCCTTCTTTATAAAGGCGTTGGATATAACTGACGGCTTTTGTGTAGTAATAAGCGGATGTGTGACACACCAAGCTCATAGTAAACAGGCTAAGAATAAACCGATGTGTGCTGTTAAATGGCAGAGAAAAGTTATTGGGCATTGCCGTAATCAAGGTGCTGATAAACAAACAAAATGAGGTGCTAAAGATGATTCCAATTCTGAAGTCATTGATAAAAATCACCGCCGCCAGAATAGGGTAGAGCCAAAGAATTCGGTCAGGAATGGCGTGACTGTACAAAAATAGGATGACCCCTTGAACCAGTAAAACACCGCTCAGGATCAATTCGGAATATTCAGGGTTAATGACTTTTCTTACGTAAAATGCATTGGAGATAGCGATCAGTGCAAAACACAATTCGAAAACCGACAGTGTGTAATGTTGGCCTTGGAAGTAAGCCCAAGTGTAGAAAATGAATAACGCAGCGGCAGTCAGTGAAAAGGAGTGGACAATTTTTTGCTTGCGGGTGGATCGTATGTCCGCCATTTCTTCTAGGTGCCTGCCGACGAGCCTTTTCATGTGATCTGTGCCAAAGTTTTTGATAATGGTGTTAATAGTAGATTAAATAACAAGCTATGCAGAGGCTTAGATGTCTATTTAGTGTGACTACTATCAAGGTTTCATATGAAAGGCTGTTCAATCAATTCCAAATAGTGATGTATATCACCGATGGTGCTGGTCATCTCTAGAAGATTAGATTTAAGCATCAAACTTGTAACCGTTGTTTGATGTTTATCTACTTGCTTTCCAGAGAGTTACTCCACATAGTTTGTAAACGACCAAAATTAAGAAAGGCTCATTATGTTAATTACCTTTAGTTGTAAAGCTCATGCTAGTGTCACGATGTTTGGTGAAGTCGGCCTCCAGTTCATCAAGATGCTTGGGCATAGCGGCTCCATCCCAGGTGCTATGGATGCTTCAGAGGTTCCTCAAGCTCTGGATAATCTACGTGCTGCTATTGCAGCAGAGCAGAGCAAGTCCGTAGAGCATGAAAATACTGATGACGACAATGAAGAAGAGGTGGTTGAAGCGCCTGTTAATATCGGTAGTCGAGCGTTCCCACTGGTTGAATTATTAAAAGCTGCCATCAAAGATGAATGTGAAGTAATGTGGGAAGACGGTAGCGGCAAGCGACTGTAGTACGATTCACGCGAAACGTAACAAGCCTATTGAATCTATTTTAATCAGAATGAATGCTGAACCAGTATCGGACACACCATGACCATGGAGTTTTATGGTGATGAACCGATACTGGTGTTTTTTTAGTGAAGTAATCCACTCGTTTCTGTTTATTTACAAGGTTCGTCAGCCCTGAAATGAGTGACTTTTGTTATCGTAATATCAATCCATAACAGACCGTAAACAAAGTGATGCTGTTCACGCTTTCTTGACTCCCAATTCTGAACTAAGAATTTTTCCTAGTTATTCTAAGACCCTCTCTCATGCGGTCGATTTTTAGACTCCTTATTATTTCACGGTCAACTAACAAACAATGTATGGCCGCAATTATGCCGTGCAGACCTCACAAAAAATAAGAGAGTTCACAATGTTAAAGTTCCTAGATCAGGTTCGAAAACCGACGCTGGATCTTCCGGTCGAAACTAGAAGAAAAATGTGGTTTAAACCATTCCTACAATCTTACCTCGTCGTGTTCATTGGTTATCTAACCATGTATTTGATCCGTAAGAACTTCAATGTCGCGCAAAACGACATGATTTCTACTTATGGATTATCGATGACGGATCTAGGTCTTATCGGTCTGGGTTTCTCTATCACTTACGGTATCGGTAAAACCGTCGTTTCCTATTATGCCGATGGTAAAAACACCAAGCAGTTCCTGCCATTCATGCTTGTCCTTTCTGGTATCGCTATGTTGGGCTTCAGCTTCAGTATGGGCGGTGGCAGTGCTAGCTTATTCTTGATGGTTGCCTTCTATGCGTTGAGTGGTTTCTTCCAAAGTACCGGCGGTCCTTCAAGCTACTCGACCATCACTAAATGGACGCCTCGTAACAAGCGTGGTTCTTATTTAGGCCTTTGGAATATGTCGCACAACGTGGGTGGCGCAGGTGCCGCTGGTGTTGCTCTGTTCGGTGCTAACTACCTTTTTGATGGCAACGTGATCGGTATGTTCGTGTTCCCATCAATCATTGCGATTGTGGTTGGCTTTATTGGTATGCGCTTTGGTAATGACTCTCCAGAAGCCTATGGTCTAGGTACGGTTGAAGAGTTGTTTGATGAAGAAGTCAGCGAAGAAGATACGGCTGCTGAAGAAAATCAAATGACTAAGAAAGAGATCTTTGTTGAATACATCCTGAAAAACAAAGTGATCTGGTTGCTCTGCTTCGCGAATATCTTCTTATACATTGTTCGTATCGGTATCGATCAATGGTCTACCGTTTATGCGTATCAAGAGCTAGGTCTATCAAAAGAAACCGCGATTTCAGGCTTCACTCTGTTTGAGGTTGGTGCACTGGTCGGTACGTTAATGTGGGGTTATCTGTCAGACCTTGCGAACGGACGCCGTGCTTTGGTTGCTTGTGTATCGCTTGGCCTGATTATCGTTTCGCTAGAGTTCTACCAGCATGCAACCAGTGAGTTCATGTACCTAGCATCACTGTTTGTGCTTGGTTTCCTAGTATTTGGTCCTCAGTTGCTGATTGGTGTTGCTGCAGTAGGTTTCGTGCCTAAGAAAGCAATCAGCGTTGCGGATGGCGTGAAAGGTACATTTGCTTACTTAATTGGTGACAGCTTTGCCAAACTTGGCCTAGGTATGATTGCAGACGGCACACCTATTTTTGGCTTAACGGGTTGGAAAGGCACGTTCGCAGCGCTTGATACGTCAGCTGCCATTTGTATCGTGTTGCTGCTATTCGTTGCGGTTGCGGAAGAGAAGAAGATTCGCCACGCTAAGAAAATGCACTTAGCGTCTCAAAGCGCGTAGCGAGTCTCATGTGCTTTATTGGTTTAAAGCACGTGAGATCATACCAATCGTTAGTTCGATTCAGTATCATCTCTATCAATAAACTTAATTTTAGATAGCTCCTGTTGGGGCTATTTTTCTTTCTTACTCTTAATTTTGGTTAATATCATGATTAATGTTGCGCTTGTTGATGACCACGTCATTGTTCGATCTGGCTTTGCTCAATTACTCAGTCTTGAAGCTGATATTACGGTCGTGGGTGAATTCAACTCTGCGGCAGAAGCGCGCCTAGGATTGCCAAGCTGTCACCCTGATGTCGTGATCTTGGATATCTCAATGCAAGATGAAAGTGGCCTGAGCTTATTGGAAGAGATTCCATCTGGCATTGCCAGCATCATGTTGAGCGTTCATGACTCTCCGGCGATGGTTGAGAAGTCATTAGAGTTAGGAGCCAAAGGTTATCTCAGCAAGCGCTGTAGCCCTGATGAGTTAATTCAAGCCGTACGCACGAGCGCAAATGGTGGCTGTTATCTCACGCCCGATATCGCCATAAAGCTTGCGACACCCATGAAGAACAAAGCCACTTTAAATCAGCTCACCCGCAGAGAAAGCGAAGTGTGCCAGTTATTGGCAACAGGGCTCGATGTAAAATCTATTGCCGTAGAGCTAGGGGTTAGCCATAAAACGGTGCATGTACACCGTGCCAATGCTATGGACAAACTCAATGTTAAGAACAACGTCGAGTTAGCTAAATTGTTTACACAAGACCAGTATTAATGCGTTCTTACCTAGCCACCTCCCTGTGTGGGGTTTTTATGGCTGGTTGTGCATGGTTCTGTTTGTGGGTTATTGCCTTCTATTTTATTAATGACCCTGAGTTAGCCATTCTGCTTTTCCCGTTTTCACTTCGATTGGGAATGACGCTGCACACTCGCACTCACTATTGGCCTGCTATCTATATTGCCGAGTGGGGGCTTGCGATCGCTTTAGCTCTGCTACTTGATGAACCTCAATGGCTGACGATACTCATCGCCAGTGGATTGAGTATTCCTGCCACGCTAATTGCCAAGCGTTATTATTCTGGTGACCAGAATCGTCACTTGTTAGTGATGGCGAGCTTAATCATGGTCACAGCATTTATTAACGTTGCCGTGGTGGGTTCTCATGTTTCTGCTGTTTACATGGTGTGGTTGGTGAGTATTACTGGCGGACTGATGCTGGTGCCGATGTGTTATCTGGTCTGGAACTATCTATTCCAAAACAAGTGGGCACCATTGAGCTCTTACTTAATCAATAATGTCGTTGAGTTCAAAATCCGTCATATTGCTTTATATAGCGTGTTGTTGGTCGCCAGTATTTTGATACAAACCAGTTTGCCTGATGAGCTAAGGCGCTTTGCCCCGTTCTGTATGGCGATCCCTATTATCTTGCTCGCCGTTCGTTATGGATGGCAAGGTGCTCTGCTTGCAACAATGTTAAATAGTGTCGCGTTGATTGCAGCCCACAGCGGAACATCCAAACTCGAAATTACCGACTTACTCTTGTCTCTATCTGCTCAAACCATCACAGGTATACTGCTTGGTTTAGCGGTTCAAAAGCAGAAAGATCTCAACTCCAAATTGCGAAGTGAACTCTCCAGAAATCAAAACCTTTCACGTCAGTTAGTTACCGCTGAAGAGTCGGTTCGTCGTGATATTGCGCGTGAACTGCATGATGAAATCGGCCAAAACATCACGGCAATTCGTACTCAGGCAAGCATTATTAAACGTGTCGACGCGGCTGAGATGAGCGTTCGCTGTGCGGGTACCATTGAATCATTATCTTTGAATGTTTATGACACCACCAAACGTCTACTTACAAAATTAAGACCTAAGATGCTGGACGATCTGGACCTAAAAGATTCCGTGGAACAGCTTATTCGAGAGATGGAGTTTTCGGATCACGGCGTTGATATTCAGTTAAATTGGCAAGGTGATTACTCGTGTTTGAGTGACACGCTTAAGGTCACTATCTTCAGGCTGTGCCAAGAATCTCTAAACAATGCCTCTAAATACGCCAACGCGAGCGAAATCAGAATTGAACTGCTTTTAGGTGACCAGGCTTATCTTCAGATATCAGATAATGGCATTGGTTTTACAGCGCAAGATCTTCTCAAAGGAATGGGTGTTCGCGGTATGCAAGAGCGTGTTCAGGCGCTCGGCGGCAAGATGACAATCAACGCTAATGGCTCATCTTCGGGTACCAATATCAGCGTTACATTACCTAAAGTGTGAGAACGAATATGTTTGGATTTCTGCGCTCAACAACGTCAGAGAGTGATGCTCTAACTGATGATGAGGTCAATCAGAGTTATCGCTATTGGCGCCTTCACATCATGATAGGAATGTATGTCGGCTATGCGGGTTTTTACTTCACTCGTAAAACCTTTAATTACGCCGCGCCTGCAATGATCACCGATCTAGGTTTGGACAAAGGCGATATCGGCTTAATTGGCACGCTCTTTTATCTTTCTTATGGCTTATCGAAATTTATCTCAGGCACGATATCGGATCGGTCGAACCCTCGTTACTTCATGGGGCTTGGCCTAATCGCGACTGGTCTGATAAACATCGCGTTTGGCTTTTCGAGTTCGTTAGCGGCTTTTATCTCGCTATGGGTACTGAATGCATGGTTCCAAGGTTGGGGCTGGCCATCGTGTTCCAAGTTATTGACGACTTGGTATTCTCGCTCCGAAAGAGGCTTTCGCTGGGCAATCTGGAATACAGCGCACAACGTTGGTGGAGCGCTTATCCCTATTCTTGTGGGTTATCTAACGCTGCAGTTCAGTTGGCGAGCTGGGTTTATCTGGCCGGGTGTGATTGGTGTTTTTATCGGTCTTATTGTCTGCTGGCGCTTACGTGACAAGCCCACCACCATGGGACTTCCGACGGTAGGGAAGTGGCGCAGTGATCACCTGGAATTAGCGCAAGAGAGCCATGGGCAAGGGTTAAGCTATCGAGAGATCCTGAAAACCTATGTGTTCAGCAATAAGTACATTTGGTTGCTCGCCTTTAGCTATGTGCTGGTTTACATCGTAAGAACGGCGGTCAACGACTGGGGGAACTTATACCTAACCGAAGAACACAATTACAGTTTGATAAACGCCAACGCTGCTTTGTCTCTGTTCGAGATTGGCGGTTTCGTTGGTTCACTTGTTGCTGGGTGGGGCTCGGATAGGCTGTTTGGTGGCAACCGCGGTCCAATGAACATCTTGTTTGCCATCGGCATATTTCTTTCAGTTTCTGCATTGTGGTTGATGCCTTTAACCAACTTTGTGTTTCAAGCGGCTGGGCTGTTTTGTGTAGGCTTTTTTGTTTTTGGTCCTCAAATGCTTATTGGCATGGCGGCGGCAGAATGCTCGCACAAAGACTCTGCTGGGGCGGCGACAGGTTTTGTTGGCTTGTTTGCTTACATGGGTGCAGCACTTTCTGGTTACCCATTAGCTCTCGTTCTAGAAACTTATGGCTGGAGTGGATTCTTCATTACCATCTCGACTTGTGCGGCCGTTATTGGCTTGCTGCTACTGCCTTTCCTACAAGCTCAATCACCTCAGAAAAGTGCCGAGGTTCGCTCTGGTTTTTAAGGAACGATAACAAGATAGTCACTAGTGTTTGTATTCAGATGCTTGTATCGCTGCTGTAATCAGTGCGATACAAGCCGCTATCTTATTCTCAGCGCTTTCTACTCGTGATATTCAAATGTGACTATTTTCACGCTTTTCATCGGTCTCACCTGTTTCTAAGAATTTTTCCTATTGCGTCTAAGACCTCATCTCATGTGGGTTCTAGCCGAGCTCTGTAGTCTTTCTAATTATTTACGTTATTAGAAATCAGCTCTCTGAATTGTGTTCAAAGGGCTCACTACGGAAAACGCCATGTCACTCAGCCACCTCTCAGAACACTCATTTTTCCCAATGGAAAACACCATCCAAAATTATGCATGGGGGAGCATTTCTTCGATACGTGAACTGTTTGGCTTTCAGAATGAGTCACAAGAGCCGCAAGCGGAAGTTTGGATGGGAGCGCATCCAAAAGGTTGCTCAATGGTTAAGCTTGACCAGCACTTGGTGCCTCTCTCTGAGCTGATTAACAAGAATAAACCGGCCTATCTATCAAGCGATATTGCGCAGGAGTTTGGTGAGCTGCCGTTCTTGTTTAAGATCTTGGCAGCAGAAAAAGCGTTGTCTGTTCAGGTTCACCCAAACAAGCGCCAAGCAGAGGTTGGCTTTGCAAGAGAGGAGCAAGCAGGAATCCCTCTGACTGCAGGACATCGTAATTACAAAGACTCTAACCACAAACCTGAATTGGTTTACGCGATCACTGAATATCAAGCAATGAATGGCTTTCGAGAATTCGATGAAATATTAGGGTTGTTCAGAAAGTTGAATTCGAGCGAGCTGGCTGGTTTAGTTGAAGAGTTTGGCAACCACCTTGATTCTCTAGGTTTAGAGGCGTTTTTCCGTGATTTATTAACTCTGGACGACCAACGTAAACACCGAGCATTAGAGCAACTTCTGGCTTACGCGGCTGCTCATCAAGACCAAGCGGAGTTTGCTTTGGTTATTGAGCTTAGTCATCAGTATCCAAACGATATTGGTCTATTTTGTGTTCTGCTTCTTAACTTGATCACATTGAACCCGGGTGAAGCGATGTATTTGAATGCGAATACTCCGCATGCTTACATTAAGGGAACTGGGCTCGAGATCATGGCAAATTCAGACAACGTTTTGCGAGCAGGTTTAACGCCAAAGCACATTGATGTCGCCGAGTTGGTTGCCTGTACAGAGTTCAAACCGATCCCGTTTGAACGCTTGTTGTTAGCGCCCTCAAAACTGGGTCAATGTGATAGTTATGATATTCCTGTCAGTGATTTCAACTTCAATATCTTTCATAGCCCTCAGCAAGAAGAAGTGATCACAAGCGGCGCTGAGATTTTAATGGCAATAGATGATGATTTAACGCTAATGAGCCAGAAAGGTGAACACCTGACACTCACCAAAGGGCAATCGGTATTTATCCCTGCCTATATTGGTCATTATGTACTGAGCAGTAATGGGCGAGTGGTTAGGGCGTTTAATTAGAGATGGTGTTTGTGGTATAGATTGAGCTCCATCCCCACAAAATCATCATCTCCTTCATCAACAACGTGATAGCCAAGCGATTGATAAAAGTTAATAGCACGAGCATTACTTTTAAAACTCGATAGAGTGACTTGACTAAGTTGCTCTGCCATAGCTTTTTTATGTATGAGAGTCATGACTTGCTTGCCAAGCGAACGACCTTGGTACTGGGGGAAAATGATCAGCAAATGAATATGGTATGCGTTGTCATAAGGTTTAAAGCAGGCGAGCCCCACTCTTTTATTTTCGCGATATACCCAATGAAACCAAGATGGATGGTATTCGTTTAAAAGTCGTTGACGTTGAAAGTCGTCATCCCAGCCGAAAACGCTATCTACGTGTATGAAGATACCTTGTTTAACACACGCAAACAGTTCATCGAATTCAGAATTTGAAGCGAGTTGGAGTTGTATGTTCTCTTCTTTCATTGCCACTTTTACCGCTTCCTTATCAAACGCCTTTGAATAAGCAAACAGTAACATAATTGAAGAAGCCGAATTAGCTTAGATTTGCGAAGTGATGAAACCAAAAAGCCATGCGTGATGCATGGCTAAGAATAAAGTCTTGGATTGATTTTTCTATACGATCTTAAGCGCGTGATGGCGCGTGAGCTGTTTGTGTAGCGAGTCTTTTAGCGCCATGCGTTCAACTTTGAGGTTGTGCATGCTGTCGTCATCGATAGGGCTGCCAGAGATTTCTAGCTGACGGATGTCGTAGTCGAGTTGGTGGTATTTCTGCATGTCTGCTTTGAATTTTTCGTCGTCGTGGTTGAGCTGAACAATGTCTAATTTAAGATCTGGGAAATCTAAGATAAAGGCATGGTTTTCATTGAGCATTGGCACTTCCTCTCTAGTCGAATTATTAACAGTATAGAAGTAATTTTTCGAAAGAAATGTGGTTCAAAACACAAAGCCGTAAAGCGATCAAAAAAGGGCGCAAACTCGTGGGATTATCCTCGAAATTGCGCCCTTTTGTATGTATATAGCTAACTATTTATAGTTATATGTTTAGAACTATAAGAGTTTAAAGCAGAAAGTTTACTTTGCTTTCTTACCAGAGCGTTGCTGCTCTTTGTGTGCAAGCTTCTCTTTTTTGCGTTGCTCGATAAGGTGAGCAGCTTCGCCGCCTACGTGGGTTTCGCCACGAGCATTCGACAGTTGAACTTGCTTTTCACGTTCACGGAAACGGGCTTTCTGCTCGTCGCTGTGCTTATCAATACACTTAGGGCAGCTTACGCCTTTCTCGAAGTGTTTAGAGGCTTTGTCTTCGTCAGTGATTGGCAGGCGACACGCGTTACACACATCGTAACCGCTCTTTTCTAGCTGGTGGTTTACTGCAACTCGACCATCAAATACGTAGCAGTCGCCTTCCCACATACTCTCTTCTTCAGGTACCTCTTCTAGGTACTTAAGAATGCCGCCTTCAAGGTGATAAACCTCATCAAAGCCTTGCTCTTTCATGTAGGCTGTTGATTTTTCGCAACGAATACCGCCAGTACAGAACATCGCAACTTTCTTGTGCTTCTTAGGATCAAGGTTGTCTTCAACGTATTGAGGGAATTCACGGAAGGTTTCTGTGTTTGGGTTTACAGCATTTTTGAATGTACCGATATCGACTTCGTAGTCGTTGCGAGTATCAACCAGAATTACATCAGGATCAGAAATCAGAGCGTTCCATTCGTTTGGTTTCACGTAAGTGCCGACAACGTGGCGTGGGTCGATACCCTCAATGCCCATGGTTACGATCTCTTTCTTAAGCTTAACCTTGGTGCGGTTGAATGGTTGTTCTTCGTTGAACGACTCTTTGTAAACAACATCAGCCAAACGAGAATCTTGTTTGAACCATTGAAGAAGAGCGTCGATAGATTCGCGCTTACCTGCAACGGTGCCGTTGATACCTTCACTCGCAAGTAGCAAAGTACCGCGGATTTGGTTGGCTTCTAACACGTCAGTGAGTGGCTGGCGAATTTCTTGGTAATCATCAAGTGCTACGAATTTATACAGAGCACATACAACATATTGAGACATGGTTTTTCCTTTCTGCGAGCTGGAACGTAAATCCAGAGCGGTTGCCTTTTATGATACATACTGAGTTTGATTTACTCAGGTTTGCCCATATTGGCTTATTAAAATCCGCCGCAGTATAACCAAGCCAAGGAAGGACAAAAACCAACCAAAAGTAGGGCTATTTAGCATTGTTATTAGTGTGGCTTTTGGACTAAGAAATGCAATGAAACCGTTTTATCTGGTTCGAATTACAACACGTATTCCCAAACCAAAAAGGCCCTGCTGTAAAAATACATCAGGGCCTTGGTATTGAATCTGTCTGACTTAATCAGCGATTACGCTTGGTTAAGTACTTCCGCTAAGCGTTTCACCGCTTCTGTTAATTCTTCTGGGTTGGCGTTAGTGAAGTTTAAGCGCAGTGCGGCTTTTGCTTCATCGGCCTTTGGATAAAATACTGGGCTTGGTACAACCGCCACACCATTCGATAGCAAAGTCTTAGCTAATTCGAAGGTATCGCACTCTGGGATTTCTACCCAAATGAACATCCCGCCATCTACGGCTTTTAACACGCAATCTGCAGGCAGTTGTTTTTTTAGCTCTGAGAACAACACTTCATAACGAGACTTGTACAGTGTGCGAATGTTTTCCATGTGTACGTTGAAGTCTTCATGTTTTAGAAGACCAACAAGCAGCGCTTGCATAGGTACACTTGAGTGTAAATCCGCGCCTTGCTTCACTTTGATCAGTGGCTCAAGGTAGCTGCGTTTGCCTGTTACCGCGCCAATACGTAGACCTGGCGATGCAATCTTAGAGAATGAACGAAGAACGATAGAGTTATCAGGGCAGAACGAAGAAACCAACGGCAGCTCTGTGCCTGTGAAACGTAGCTCACGGTATGGCGCATCTTCAATGAATGCCACGTTGTATTTGATACACAGCTCAGCGACTTTTTGACGAGTTTCTGTTGCCCAGCACACACCGGTTGGGTTGTGAAAATCAGGCACCGCGTAGAACATTTTTGGCGCTTGCTGTGAAAAGCATGTTTCCAATTCATCTAGATTCGGCCCAAATTCGGTTTGAGACACGGTCGCAATGTTTGCTTGAACTAGGCCAAACACCTGCATCGCACCTAAGTAGCTTGGCGCTTCCATCACAACCACATCACCTGGATCGACATACGCACGCGCAATCAAATCCAAACCTTGCTGAGAGCCAGTACAAATCATTACCGTGTGTGACTCTGGCAATTGGTAGCTTTGTGTTAGGTGGTCAAGCAACGGGCCGTAACCGGCAGTGGAGCCGTATTGGAAAACTTCAGGCATGTTCGCTAGGTTTTCTAGCGTTGGCTTCATTAAATCGATTGGGAATGTTTTCTCGTCCGGTAAACCACCGGCCAATGAGATGACATTTGGATCACTTGCGGCTGCGAGGATCTCCCGAATGTATGAAGATTGAATCTGTTGTAATGACTGTGCGATTTCCATGTGTTGTGTCTCGTCGTTTATCGTTTTTATTCTATCGCTTGATATTACACGGCAATTGTAAAAACTAGCGTGTCCGTTTATGCTCTTAAACATGTCCATTTATGCTATTTAAACGATGTCACGTCAACACATATCGCGAATCAATGATGTCCTGTTCCATATTCACCAAGACATCAGTCAGCCTTTGTCTGCCAAAGAGTTATCTGAGATAGCGGCCTATTCAGAACAGCACTTTCATCGCACCTTTAAAAGCGTGGTCGGGGAGTCGTTGCATCAATATATCCGACGCACTCGAATGGAGTACGCGGCCAATCAATTAATGTTCGATACCAGCTCGTCTGTGGTTGAGATCGCCCATAAATGTGGCTTTAGTTCTGTATCTTCGTTTAGCCGAGCATTTAAAGCGACCTTTAATATGTCGCCCGGAGAATGGCGTAAGCATGATTTACAAGTAGCAGAAAAACCCTATTTAAAAGATCCCGAAGTGGCGGCGGGCTATTTGAATGTTGCGCAGCGAGTGTTACCTGAACCTAAGATTATTGAAGTGCCTGAACGGATGGCGGCCTATGTTCGACATACGGGATATAATCGATCCATTCGCAATGCGTGGTTGATATTGAAAGCGTGGGCGAATTCGGAACAGCGTGATTTCTCGAGCCAATTTGGTTTGCATCACTCAAACCCTGCTTGGGTTGAGATGGATCAGTGCCGCTATGTGGCGTGTATCGCGATTGATGAACCGATTAAGTATCGCAGTATCGTGAACCAGATGGTGATCCCAGGAGGCTTGCATGCGGTGTTTCGACTGAATGGCCGCTATGGTGAGCTGCTACCACAGATCAGTATGGTGTTAGAAAAGTGGCTACCCACATCTGGTTTCAAACAGCGCTCGACTCCCGCGTATGTGCATTATCATCAGAATCACTTTCTTAATAGTGATGAAATATTCGAACTCGATTTTTACCTTCCCGTGAGCTTTTACTAATCGATGGTTGTGCTGTTTTGTTGAACCAGACTTTGATCTTTTGTTGAGACAAATTAGCACAACCAATAGCAGCTAACGATTTTATGCAGTTGGCCTAAGATAAAGATGCTTTGTTGATAATCTACTCTAAGTAAATGATGACAACGTACGGATTAAACGATAGCATTTCGTTCTAATTGCAAATAGTTCTTAATATCACCCGATAGAATATGACCATTACCCACAAAGATTATCTGAAAATCGCTTTCCCTTTCATCATCTCAACGGTGACACAACCTCTGTTAGGTGCTGTGGATACCGCTGTTATTGGCCAACTTGGTATTGCTGAATTGATTGGTGGCGTAGCGATCGGCACCATCATTATGAACACCATGTATTGGTTGTTTGGTTTTTTCCGTGTCAGTACCACGGGCCAAAGTGCGATGGCACTGGGTAAGGGAAACCGCACTGATTTGGCGGGTAGCTTGATGCGTCCGTTTGTGCTGTCTGGTTTAGTGGGTTTGATCTTTATCTTGATACAACCACTCATCTGGCAAGGCGCAATGTGGGTGATAGAGCCTGAAGCCAATGTAGCCGAGCACGCGCATATCTACTTCAGTATTTTGATTTATGGCGCGCCTTTCGTGTTGCTTAACTACACCATTATTGGTTGGTTAATGGGACAGGCGAAAGCCAAAGACGTTCTTTATACACAAGTGTTTGGTAATGTGTTGAACATTGTCTTGGATGCGGTGTTTGTACTTTATTTCGATTTGGGTGTCGCAGGTGTGGCTTACGCAAGTTTGATTGCACAAGTTACCACCTTTGCGATTGGTGTGACCTTGGTGATGAAGACCAGCAATATTTCGATCTCTGAGTTCTTGCAAGGCTCGAAGATGACCAAGAAAGACCTATCGACAATCATCTCTTCGAATACCGATCTATTGCTTCGCACCATTTGTATCTTGGTGTTCTTCAACATGATGGCGCGTACTGGCTCTAAACTGGGTACCGATGTTCTAGCGGCTAACGCGATCTTGATGCAGGTGACCTTCATTGTCAGCTATATGTTTGATGGTATTGCCAACGCATCGAGTGTGTTTGCAGGTAAGGCGGTAGGACAGAAGAACCCTTCAATGCTTGATCGTGTTTTAAGGCTTAACTTCCAATGGACGGCAGGTTTCATTGCCGCGCTGACGCTTTTAACTTTGATTTTTAAAGATATGATTGTTTTCTTGTTTACCGATATTCCAGCGCTGGTCACGCTGTACCAAGAGATGGCTCCGTGGTTAATTGTGTTCCCGCTAGTGGCTGGCTTTGGCTTAACGGTTTACGGCATCTTTACCGGAACAGGTACCACGCGTCCGGTTCGAGATTCTAGTATTGCTACTTTGCTGGTGTTCTTGGCTGTTCAAGCGTTTGCGGTCGGAGCGTGGGGCAATCATGGTTTGTGGTTAGCGTTTACTCTGTTCTATCTTGGGCGTATCGCATTCCTGTACCCGTTTATCTCTCAGGTTAAACAGAAGTGTTTCCCAGCAGAAGATACCTCAGCGGCGTGTCATTAATGTAGAACGACCATCGCCATTTCTAAGACTTTATGAAAGCGCTTTACTATTTATGAACAATAAATTTAGTGGGCGCTTTTTTGTTCTTAATGAATTATTCAAAAAGGTTAATTAAACGGCAAATAAAATGCGATACGGTTCAATGTTCTCTTTTCATCACTCTAGCTAAATGATAAAGTTGTTATGTTATAACATCTATCTATGAGTATCTGCGTGAACGCCCCACTATTGTCTGTTGACCAACTAACGATCAAAACCTCTTCAAGAACACTTTTCCAAGATATCCACTTCGATGTGTATCGAGGAGAACTGTTGGCGATCATGGGTCCTTCAGGCATTGGTAAGTCGATGCTCTCACGTGCGATCGCGGGCTTTATGCCAGAAACGGTTGAGGCTGAAGGCCATATTTCTCTGTCTGGTGAATCGGTGTGTGGTTTGCCGATGTTACAACGAACCGCAGCACAAAGGCCGGCGGTTATCTTCCAAGATGCACTTCAAGCGTTAAACCCCCTTGTTTCTATTGAAGGCCAACTCAGTTTGGCTTTGACGGGGACTCGCACTAAGCTTAAATCACAAGACAAAACCAAACTCACCGAACTGTTGGTGCAGTTAGGGTTCCCAAATCCAGAAACCATCTTGCCGTTGTATCCGAGCCAAATCTCTGGAGGACAACGTCAACGAGTGTGTATTGCGATTGGCTTGTTGAGTAACGCCGATATCATCATTGCAGATGAACCGACTAGCGCGTTAGATCCGGTAACAGAGCAAGAGATACTTAAGCTGATTCGAGACAATGTAAAGCAACGCCAAATTGGTGGTTTGCTTATTACCCATGACCTGCACAGCGCCTTAGCCTGTGACAAGTTATTGGTGATCGATGATGGCGGTGTGGTGGCTTATGGTGCACCGAAACACGCGCTTGAATCGAGCTCTCACGCATTCTGCTGTTCATTGAGAGACCTAATCGAATGAGCTCGACCTTATCACTAAATTCAGAAGTCTCACCGTCAATGCCTGTGATTGATTCAGAAATACAAACACCGATTGAGATTAAGTTCGAGAATGTCGGGGTTCATTATTACTCAGTGCCAAGTTGGTTGGGTGGTAAGGCGTTCAAAGCGCTACAGAACATCTACCTCAATGTTGAAGACAAAAGCCTGGCTATTGTTGGGCGTTCTGGTGCCGGTAAATCTACGCTGATTGAATTGTTGTTTGGTTTGAAAGCGCCAACTCTCGGTAGCATCAGCTTGTTTGGTCATTCGCTGCCTATTCGCAACAGCAAAGCGCAAGCCATTGTGTGTCGCTTGATCCAATTGGTGCCACAAGAACCACACACCAGTCTTAACCCTTACTACACCGTTCGACAGATCTTAGCCGAGCCGCTAAGCAATCTAGATGTTTCTGGCAATCATGAAAGCATCATTGAAGAGACGCTGTTGGATGTTGGCTTACCTGCCACATTGCTATCACTGAAGCCCAATCAGCTATCTACAGGCCAAGCTCAACGTGTGGCTATTGCTCGGGCGCTTGTCGTTAGACCCGCAGTATTAGTTGCCGATGAGCCAACTAGCAGCCTAGACCCGGTGAATCGTCAAAGGCTACTCGACTTATTGAATTCATTAAAAAAGAAGCGCGATATGCGCCTTATTTTGGTGACACACGACCTAGGCGCAGCACAAGCGCTTTGCGAAGAAATTCTGGTTCTTGACCATGGCGAGATGGTGGAGCATGGACCGACACCTCAAGTAATGAGCGAACCTGCTCATCCAGCGACACAGATGCTGATCGAATCTCAGCCTCTTTCGAAATCTACTGGTTAAACACAACCTTATTTATTACGAAATACCGTTTATTAACAAACACAGCTTACAGAGAACAATAACTATGCGTTTTAATTCAATCAAACTGGCTTGCGCGCTTGCGTTGGCTCTGCCTTTGATGGGCTGTTTTGACTCTCAGCCAGAGTCGAGCGATGCCGCAGTAAAATCTGAAATCCGAGTTGCGATGATGCAACCGCCAAGAACGGGCTTATCGCCACTTTCTGATGATGCTTTTAAGCTATCTCGTTGGAGTACAGCAGAAACTCTGGTTAACCTGAGCCCAACCTCAGAAGCAGAACCTATGCTAGCAACGGATTGGAAACATCTTGATCCTCTGACTTGGCAGTTCACGATTCGCCAAGGCGTTAAATTCCATGATGGTTCGACGTTAACGGCAAACTCTGTAGTGAACTCTCTACAAAAAGCGCTTGAAGCAGCACCTAAGCCACGCATCCTAGATGGTGTAGAGCTAGAAGTGAAAGCGATGGACAACTACCGCGTAGAGATCAAAACCAGCTTTGATGACCCTCTTCTACCAAGTCGTTTATCAAGCCCTCAATTAGCGATTCTTGCAGCAAGTGCGTACCAAGAAGATGGCCGTGTTATCCCAACAGGCGCGGGTACTGGCCCGTTTGAATTGACTGAAATTAACGGTACAACAAGCGCGAAGCTAAAACGTTTTGATGGCTACTGGGGTCAAAAAGCACAGGTTGAATCTGTGATTGCAGAATACGTTCCGAACGGTTTTGCGCGCGCTGCGGCTCTAAGAACCGGTACGGCAGACATCGTAGAAGCGGTACCCGTTTCACAAATCGCGACCATTGATCCGAACCTGCTTTACGAAGTAGCAATGCCTCGTACTAACACGCTTTACCTGAACAATAAGTCAGGTGTATTTAGCGATATTAACCTACGTAAAGTCGCGGCGGCTGCAGTAGACAGAGAACAGATCGTTAGCACTGTTTATGAAAACCACGCTGATATCGCACAAGGCCTATTAGGTCCTGCACTTGCTTGGGCTGAACCAATTCGACCTGAAGGTCAGGCAGTTGACAAAACGCTAAAAGCGAACGGCGAAAGCATTGTTATTGGTACCTTTACCGACCGTGCAGAGCTTCCAGAAGTGGCAGCGCTACTGAAGCAACAACTTGAAGCGGCTGGTTTCAAGGTTGAGCTGGATATTCGTGAATATGCTCAGATCGAGAACGATGCGCTATCTGGTAAGTTCGACGCGTTTATCCTTTCTCGTGCAACGGTTCTCGATTCGGGTGACCCAGTGGCTTACATGATGAGCGACTTTGGTTGTAAGGGTTCATTCAACCTGGGCCAGTTCTGTTCTCAAGAGGTAGATAAAGCACTGAATCACGCTGACCTACAACCGCTAGGTGCGCTGCGTCACCAAGCAATCATCGAAGCGGAACAAAAAATCCTTAACGATTTCGCGGCTATCCCACTGCTTCACGAACGTGTGATTCAAGGTGAAAGCGAGCGTGTAAGCAATGTAGTTCGTGACCCAAGTGAACGTCGCTTGGTTGATCAAACGACACAAGTTAACCCGGCAACACAGGCTAACTAAGCAAATGTTATCTGCTGAGACTCTGCGTCGAACTCTATTTATCTTGACGCCTTGGCTATCAAGAATCGCCTCACTGATTGTGGTGGTGATTCTTGTTGGTTTGATGCCTGACATTGCAGGCATCGATCCAAGCCAATCTATTCTGCGAGCTAGGGCGGGGCAACAACACCTGCTTACGCCTGAAGCTTTAGCTGCGGTACGCGCTGATCTTCAGCTTGACCGTTCAGCCATTGAGCGCCTGCTCGACTGGGTAGGAAGTGCTTTTTCCGGTGATCTAGGTGAATCATGGATTGATGGTTCCTCGGTTGCATTAAGCATTCAAAAAACAGCATCTACGTCTCTTTTTTTGATGTCTAGCGCACTTGTGATGACTTTCGTACTGTGTGGTGCAGGCTTACTGGCTACCTTACGCAGTTGGAAGAAGGGCAAACTAGGGCAGAGTTACAGCAGTTTAAGCACCGTATTAATATCCTTGCCAGAGTATGTGGTGGCCTCGGTATTAATATTGGTGTTCTCTATCTGGTTAGGTTGGCTACCACCGTATGGTTGGCAAGGTTGGCAAGATATCTGGCTACCGAGTTTAGCGCTCGCACTGCCTGCAAGTGGCTTGTTTAGTCGCCTACTCAGAGACAGTTTACAACGCGTTCTTAATGAAGCTTGGGTGATCACTTGGCTCAGTGCCAACGTTCATTCCAATCAAATTATTCGCTTTGCGCTGAAAAGAGCGCTGAGCAGTCTGATCCCGCAAATTGCGATGATCGTGATTGGCTTAACTGGTGGCGCAGTCGCGGTTGAGCTTATCTTCTCGATCCCTGGTATCGGGCGCATGATTCTTGGTGCAGCCAAGGCGCAAGACTTACCAACGCTGCAAGGCGGCTTATTGGTGTTGCTGCTATTTTCAATTGCCGTGAGCAGCATGAGCTTGTTTGTTCAGCAATTGATTCTTGGCCACAGCCTGAAAAGCGGCAAGCTCATCAGTAGCCACTCTTCGTTTCGTTTTACCCAGAACCGCGCAAAGCGTGTCACTGCTTTTGCGATCTTCTCTTTCCTAATTGCTATCGTAGTTTGGGCTGCATTCCGAGACCCATACACTAGCCAATTCGCACGCTTGGCATCACCGAGTTGGCAAGCACCTTTGGGCGCAGATGGCATTGGCCGAGACCTACTGGCGAGAATTGGTTCTGGTATGATTGCGACCTTCCAAGCCGGTATTTTAGCAACGTTCTTGAGTTTGGTGACGGGCATCATCATGGGTTTCAACACCCGCTTTAGCCAAGGCCTTATCGAGATCACTAAGGGTATCCCATACATCATTGCAGGCTTGCTTGTTGCAGGTTTAACGGGGATGAATCCGAACAGCGCATTAATCGCGATTGTATTGGTATCGTGGGCGCCGTTAGCCGCGCACTGCTCAAGCTTGATCGTAGAAGCCAAGGCTCAACCTTATACACACCTCGCGCCACTATGGGGCACCAGTAAGCTTAGAATCTTCCGTTTCTACTTGCTTCCGTATGTGTTGCCACCGTTGTTAAGACACGCGATGTTGAGGCTACCGGTTATCATTCTAAGTCTGACCTCGCTGAGCTTCATCGGATTAGGGGCAAAGCCACCAACACCTGAATGGGGTTTGATGATCGCAGAGAACCTTCCATACATTGAGCGCGCGCCGTTAGCAGTCATGGGGCCAATTGTTGGGCTGATCTTGTTGGGTGCAGCCATTAACATGATGTTTGATGACTAACGAAAAGAGCCGGTCGCTGAGGTTTCTAAATTGACGATTCGATTGGGTATTCGATTTAGCATTTATGTTGTAACCTTAGCCTTGCTTTTTAGAGACGCTTTTTGAACGGCTCGAAAGTTAAACAGGCCCTAGTTAAGTGTAAAGGATTCAACATGTATCTCGTTTTGTATTGTCACAATATTGGTATGACCGACTTTTCTTTCTTTGAGACGGAAGATTTCGATAAGGAAGATGGCTATATCGTGCGAGGCAAATGGCCGAACGAGAAAGCGTTCCGTGATTACTTCACCAAAGAATTTGGTGACATGAACGAGTTCCAAGTGATCGACTTAATCGCCAAAGGCGCAGAAGCAGAACACTACTCGCCAGAAGAGTTGGTGCGCTTAGCTCAGTAGCCGCTAGCTCAGCAATATCTAGCTCGGTAATACGTTTTAAATCGAATAAGCAAATGGCAGCCTGATTGGGCTGCCATTTTTCGTTGTGCGCCGAGCATGGCGTTGATCTAGGAGGTGAAAGTCCTCTACAGGCTCAGTCGAGCGAGAACCGTTAGCCTATGCAAGGGTGTTCACCGTGAGGTGAA